>CALAWF010000118.1 GCA_937894665.1 uncultured bacterium
CCGATTACAAAATCAAAACCTGTTAAAGGTTTGTGTAATTATTTCACTAAAGATTTTGAAAAAGCATTGGCTTATTCAACAGTTGGTTCTATCGTTGCCAAAGACGGTATTGGTTGTGGAATGTATGTTTACCAAAGTATGAATAACAAAGACATTCCGGAAAAAAGAAGAAACTTTGTTGCTGCACTAGACTTAACTAATGGTGTCTTGATGATTTTAGCTCAAATTGGTATGTTCTTTGCAATGAGAAAATTAAATGATAAATTGTTCCACAAAATATTCAATAAATCATTTGATAAAGCTGGACACGCATTCAAAACATTAGCAGAACAAGTTCGTATTGTTCAGAAGAAATTTGGTATCAAACCTAAAATTAAAGATGAGATTAAAATTCCATATGATTCTGTTAAAAATAAATGTTTTGGTATTTTTAAATTCGTTACAGAACTTGCAGCTGCAACAATTTTAGGTAAACGTGTTATCGTTCCATTGATTGCAACTCCATTAGCTCAAAAAGTTGAAAAGAAAATGAATGAAAAACATTCAGCTGATGGTGCGGCTTCTGAAACTGTAAAAGCTGATACTCCAGCAGATAAAAAGAAGAAACACCAGTAGTTGCTTCTGCTCAATCAACAGCTAAAACTGCTGATGATGGAAATACAAATTTATTAGCAAAATATAAAAAATAAGGAATGACGTAGTAATATAGAACAGAGGCTTTCAGTTTCACTGAAAGCCTTTTTATTTTTGTATTTTTTGCATTTCTGAAACTAATTGCTGAATATGTTCTTTGACTGCGGGTGTAATAATTAAATTTGGTTCAGCGGATGCAAATTCATCGAGGATGATAATTGCTTTTTTCTTATTCCCTGCTTTTTCATATAATATCCCTAGCATAACCTTATTCAGAGGGTTGCTATCTTGGGTTGAGGAATATACAGAAATTTGATTTTGAATTTGTGATAATTTTTGGTAGCAATCAGCAAGATTTTGGTAATATTCAAAATTTAAGCTGTATTGAGTGAGAGCATTTTTAAAACAATCGAGTGCTAAGTTTGGATACCCTATAGTCATATAAACTTTTCCTAAATTGTTAAAATATACCGCTGTGGCCTGTTTTTTCGGGTTAAGACTAATTGCTATTTTGAATTCCTGAATTGCGGCATAGTAACATTTTTCTTCAACATACATAACTCCCAAATTGTTGTGTTCAAACGCATTTTTTTCTGGGTCAATTACGTATGTTGCAATTGTTCCTTTGGCTGCAAATGTTGGGAGAGCAGACATTAAAATTATGACTATGGCTAAAAATTTTTTCATATAGTTCTTCTATAATTATTATTCTAAAGAATTCAAATTTATACTTCTAATTCAAGACCTTCATAAGCAAGTTGAACATTTTTATAGTTAGAAGTGTAATGTTCTCTTATTCTATTCAATTTAGTATCATCATAACTTGGGTCATAGTGGAAAAATACTAAGTTTTTGGCTTTTGTTTGTTTCATTGTTTCTGTTGCCATATCGAAGGTTGAATGTCCAAATCCTTGTTTTGGGGAATATGGGTTTAAGTAATCTTCAGTTGTATATTGTGCATCGTGAATTAACAAATCACAATCTTTGGCAAATGTTATGAATTTCTTATCTCCGCCGAGATAGCATTCTTTATCTGTCGCATATACAAGTGTTTTGTCCTTATAAGAGATTTTATAAATCATAACTCCGTCTTGAGGATGAACGTATGATTTATAGCAAGTTATCAATACGTCATTTTCTCCTTGTTGAGTCTCTGGCGTAACTAGTATAGGTGCTTCGTTAGGTTTTAATAAAATTGCTTGAGTTTCAGAAATATTATTTATTTGTGTTGTGCAAGCAATATCACCTAAATCTAGCGGAAAGGTTTTTCCAAATACAAGTTCTGATAAATCTTTTTCCAGGCTTGAGTTATTTGAACTTGTTCCGTAAATTTTCAATTTTGTTGATTTTAAATGAAGTGGTTTGAAAAATGTTAATCCTAATAAATGGTCTTGATGAATATGAGAGATTAAAAGAGTTGCATGGATTGGCTTACGTTCTTGTGGATTGATTGACGATGCAATATATTTTTCCATCAAATCATCTCCGGCACTAACAATTCCTGTTCCTGCATCAAGTAATATCAAATGCCCTCCGACATTGACTTCAACACAAGATGTATTACCGCCAAAAAGCATGAAGTTTTTATTGCAGACAGGAAAACTTCCTCTTACACCTCTGAATTTTACTTTAAAATCTTCCATATAAAGCCCTCATTCAAATTATTTTTTTATTTCATAAATTCCATTTTGATCTTTAGGTTCTCCGGCATACATTGCTCCAGAGAATACTAAGAGTTTTGCCATTTTTTGAATTGTTTTTTCTCTTGTTTCAACCCATTTCAAATCGAAAACGGTTTTGTCTTTGTAGTTTGTTACATTAACAATTCTGAATGCATTAGGATATGAAACTAATGCCGGAGTTGCTACATAAAGAACGTTATCATGTTGAACGACTTTTGTTGCGTGATAATGACCTTGGAATACTCCAATTGGATTTTTATAACTTTCTATCAAGCTCATTACTTGTGTTGCATTTTTCAACTTGTGATTTGGGCTTGCAAAGGGTTCAACAATTGGCACATGCATAAATATTAGTACTGTGTCATTTTTTGATTTGTCTAATTCATTTTTTAACCATTTCAATTGGGTTTCATCTATGTAACCGTTTGAAGTTAGTCTATCTGTAATTATGTCATCAAGAACGATAACTTTGTAATTTTTCTTTGGTTCAAATGAGTAGTATGCTTTTTTGAATGTGTAATTTTTATTTGCATTTCTTAGCATATCCATATAAACCTGTGTTGTTAAATATCCGCCAACACATCTGTCATGGTTTCCAAACGCAAAATACCAAGGAGCATTAAGTTTTTCCAAATGTGGAAGTACTGCTCTTAGTTCTTTTTCATAAGGCTTATCAATTAAGTCGCCTGTAAACATTACAAAATCCAAGTCATTATGTTCATTCAATTGTTCAATTGCATCATCTAAAAGTCTTGGAGATTCTCCAATCATTTTGAATGTTGTATTTGAACCATTTTCTAGAAAGTGAACATCACTAACTTGTGAAAATTTTAAACTTGTTGAAGCACTATATGTTTGCAAACCCCATAACATTCCGGCTGTTAGGCAGATTGTAATTAGTCCATTTGCAAGTTTCGTTAAAAAAGTTTCTTTCTTTTGGTGATGTACTCTTTTGGTATTTTTTCTTTTTTTCATACTAATTTGATTCCAATATTTTCTTTATTTCATTGTACTTGTTTTCAAGGTATTCGTCATCATCAGAGAGTATGATTGCTTTATCGATATTTGATAATGCACTTGTGTAGTTGCCTATTGCATAATCACAAAGTCCCATATATTCATATATTTTAGAGGTTTGAATATCTTGAAGAAGAGAGTTAAATATTTTTTTAGATTCTTCGTAGTTACCATATTTATACAAAATCTTTGCTCTGTCAAACTGATACTCTGGACAGTTGTTTAATTCAATTGCTTTATCATTATCAGCTTTTGATTCATCTAGCCTGCCTAGTGAAAACTCTGCTCTTGATTTAATTGCATAAGCTAAATCATCTTTTGGATTAAACGTTAAATACTTATCGATTGGGTTTATTGCAGAACTGTATTCTCCAATTTCGCTAAGAACAATTGCTTGGGCAAGATAACATTGTGCAAAGTCTGGTCTTGCTGATACCGCAGAATTAAAAGCATCAAGTGCCTTTGAATATTGGTGATTTCGTCTGTAGAAGTTTCCAAGGTAATAGTAGGCAAGATATGCATTATTGCTTTGAGTCCCTTGAATAAGAGATGAAAGTTCCATATCATCATCTCCAAGTTTTCGGTATTCTTCAGCCTGTTTAACCATTGGATTTACAGAAGTTACAAATGTCTTGTTATCCTTTGACATAACATGGGTTAAACCTCGTTTCAAATCTTGAGCTTGTTTATTAGCGGGATTTATTCTCAAAATATTATCAATGTATTGCATTGCAGAATTATAATCCCCTTCTGCACTGTAGCTTGATGCCATATCAAGATAATCTTCTTCAATTTCATTTGAAAAAGCTGGAAGACTTAAACAAATTACAGAGGTTAACACAATGGATAGTAGTAACTTTTTCATATTTGCATTATAGCATAAAATTTGACAAAAAATATTTCAACTAAAACTCTGAATAATATGTCATATTAACTTTGGAGGCATTTTCTCTCCAAAAGTTATCGATATTATCTTTCATAGATGAATGAAGTTGAAGCGAATTTAGTCTTTCTGCAATTTCTGCTTTTACTCCACGAGCTTCAGGATGAGATTTTACATATTGCATAAGTTCATTGATTTTTGTAGTATCGTTGTTTATTCCATTCAAAATAGCTTTTGTGTAAGCAGCTTTAAGTTTTTCAACTTGAGAATGATTAAGTTTTTCAAAACAGGCTTTTTTCTTTAAATAAGATTGCTGTCCTGCTTTATTGTATGCAATTACTTGATCCAATCCTGAGGAATCATTCATTACTAAAAAATCTTGTAATGATACCGGTAAACTAGTTCCTTTGTTATCAATTGCCGGATGACCATGGTGGAGAATGAATGTTCTTCCTTTATATGGGTCAAAATTTGAAAACATGACTGCACAATTTTGAGCATCGCCAGTTCTTTCAAGAGCAATTTTCCCAGTTGCTTTATCTATCAGGATAACTCTTTCTACTGGGTTTGGAGAATTCAAAGCATCGATACATTTGAATTTCGCTTTCATGTTGTCTGAAATTTTAATAGAGTTAAAATTGGCAATTTTTTCGAAATCAATACCTTTGTCAAAAATTGAATTTTGCAATTTTTGAGGTTGAAATTCTTTTTTGCATGTTGCTTTGTAATCTTTAATTGCTGATTTTGCTATATTTGATATTATTTTTGTAATTTGCATATTTATTATAAAACTTGAAAATTATTCTTTTGCTACTACTATCCGATTTCGTTTAATACTTTTTGAGAATTTTCTGCCATTTTAGATACATCGCTCATTGTGAATTGATAAGCAGTACCCACTGCACGTTGTTGGTTGTGAAATGCGAATTTTACGGCTTCTTTTATTGCTACCAATGGGTTTTCACCATTTTTAACCATTCCCCAGATAGCTTGCGGAATATCTTTCATTAAAGTTGTAATATCAAGAGACTTTCCTGAAAGTTTTCCGGCTTCTGAAATTGCGGAGAAGAATTGCATTTGTGCTTTCATTGCAGTTGCGTTCTCTGGGGACATAGAAAGTCCGTGCTTTTTAAGTATTGCCATTAGTGAACCTTGAACATCGCCAAATTTGGTAATTTGTTGTTTTTTACCGAAAATATTCTTTTCTATATCGGCTGCAAGTTCCCAAATTTTCGCTTGTTTATCTGCTCCTGTGTATGCACATTGGTCAATGAAGTATTTAGCAATTCCTTTGGAGTTCCCAACAAGATAATTTGAGAAGAAACTTATATCTTGTTTTACTTGACCGCTTGTTCGTGCCACACAGTTACCTGTATCGATAAATTCAGGTATCAATTTCCCGTTTTCATCTGCGGTGATAAAGAAGTTTCCGGTATGTGGATCTCCGTGCATCAATGTCTTTCCGCCTTCTTTTAAGAATAGGAATTGCTCATCAAAAGTTTTTAATAATGTTGAAGGAAGTTCTTTCATTACCTTTTCGGGATCTTTTAACCAAGGATTTTTCTCTATTTCTTTTGCGTATTTTGTTGCAAATTCTGTTGGATTTGCTTTGTAATCTTTTAAAATATCAACAAGTTTATTCATCTGAATACCGTGAGCCATATCCATTAGAATACATGTTCCATCTTTAGATATATCTGTAATATCTGCGACTTTGTATCTTTTTGCCCCAGTTGCTAGTAGTTATTGTTCTTGTATTCTGAGAAAAAGTTTAATTCTTCTTTCCAATCTTTATAATATGTTTTGAACATTTCTTTGTTCTTAGCATATTCTTCCGGAGATGAACTAAGTTCTTTCAAAACACGCATTGTTAGTTCTTCTTCTGCATCAAGACTTTCTTTAGTTACACCTTTTTTAAGCATTTTTACAACTGCTGTTGAACCGTCAGGCTTTTTAACAATATAAGCGGCTCCGATACTTCCGGCACTCATTTCTTTTTGAATGACTAATTTTTGACCTGGGAAAGAAGAATTGATGAGTTGTTGGGCTTCTTCCATAGACCTCGAAAAAGAACAATGGCTTCTAGTTTCCCTCATTGCTTTTGCTAATTCAGGGTATTTTGCTTCAATCTTTGCCATATCTTTCGGGCTTCCAGAAATTATTTGAGCAAATTTAGTTGGTCCAACACCAGACATTTCAATCCAATCTTGCATAACTTTTTCAGTTGTTGCATCTTTGCCTATTTTATAATTGCCAAATCCTCTTTTTCTAGCATAGTCTTCTAGTTTTGAGGTAAATTCGTTATCATTAATTAGCTTTTTTGAGGCATTCCAAATGTTGTCTTTTATCCTTTCAAATTGATCGCTAAGTCCATTATTTTCGGCAATTTGTTCAAATTTGTGGGTATATGCTTCTCTTGCTTCATGCACTCCTGTTCTAATTCTTCGCCCTAGTTGGGTATGATTTGACAGCAAGTCTTTTGTTTCTTCTGTTAAATATTTTCCACCTTTTTTAATCGCAATTTTCCCTGATTGCCATAGTTCTGTTACGGCATTAACGCTTAATCCCATATACTAGTTCCTTTCGTGTTAACTTTCCCCTTAGTTATATAAAGGATTTTATTATGTCGGAATTGCCAGATATTGGGATTAAAAATAAGGTCGAAATAGCTATATATTAACCATTTCAACCTTACTTATGATTATTTTAATAAAACTTAATAATTAGTCAAACAATGCGTTTATTTTGTCTGTAATATCTTGTGGATCAATTTCATTTGTAATTTTGTTTACGTCTTGTGCAATTTGATATAATTTTGCTGCTTCAATTTTTTCACCCGTAATTGCAATAGAACGAGCTAAATTGAAATGAGCCAGTGCATAATTTGGATTATACTCAACTGCTTTTTTGAACATATCAATTGCTTCTTTTACCCTGCCTAAGTCATCAAGATAAATTACACCAAGATTGTTGTATGCGATAGAATAGCTTTTATCATATTCAATTGCGTATTCATATTCTCTGATAGCTTCATCAGTATCACCTTTTCCCCAGTATAAAAATCCAAGGTTACAGTGAATTTTTGCATTTTTAGGGTCTAAATCTAAAGCATTTCTATAAACTGCAAGTGCGTTATCGTAATCTTCTTTATCATAAAAAGCACTTCCTAAATTTACATAAATATCTATATCTTCAGGTGTTAAAAGATATGCACTTTGATATGATGTAATCGCAGCATCTAAATCTTGTTTTGATTCTTGGAATACATATCCTAATGTCTGATTAACAACACTTGTCCATTCCTTGCTTGGGTTTAAAGTTACTGCAGTTTGGAAATGGGAAACCGCACCTTCAATATCGCCTTTAACGTAAAGAATGTTAGCTAAGTTTGAATGAAATTCCGGCATATTAGGTAATATTTGAATTAACTTTTGATAAACTTCAATTGCGTTATCATAATCACCTAAATCTTCATATGCTTTGCAAAGATGTCTATAAGCTGGAATATTCAAGCTATCTAACCAAATTGCCATTTTGTATTCAGTAATTGCATTTTCAAATTGTCCTAGTGAAGAATAAATATCTCCTAAAAGACAATATAAAGGTACAAATCCCGGAGCTTTATCTACTGCGTCAATATAAACATCAACCGCTTCATCAAGTCCGTTTGATTGGATTTTTAAATACCCTTTCATTAGAATAGGCATAAACTTGATGTAGGCAAGTGATTCTTTAACTTTTTTCATTGCTTCAACATCAAATGGAAGTGTCAAAGCTGACATTATATATTCCCAAGATGATTTAATTTTGTTTTTGAAGACTCTGAAAGATGAAACTTTATACAAATTATGTAATAAGAAATGAGCTCTTGAACTTTTAAAAGGACTAAATTGAATTGCTTTTTTTGCATTAAGCTCTGCATCCAAAAATCTTGCTTTTTTAGTGTAAGTTTCAGCAAGCATATAATATGCTTTTGCATACTTAGGGTTTTTCTTAACTGCTGTTTCAAAATAGTTTACCGCTTTATCTAAATCGCCTTTGTAGAATTGAGCAACACCTATTTTGTAATAAATTTCATAAGAATCAATATATGATTCCAGTGCAATTTGATATTCGGTAATTGCTTCGTCTATATATTGGCAAGATGAATAAATATCCAAGTGCCAAGCGAGGTATAAATCACCTAATCGCAAATGTAAGTCTGCATTTGTAGGATCTTTTTGTAATCCAATTTGACAAAGCTCAATTGCGGATTTTACGTTGCCTGTTTTAATTTCTTTTTTTATTTTTTTATCTAATAATTTTGTATCGTTTTTCATATTCATAAATAGCTCTTTATCAACAATTGTAATTAATTTTATGTAAAAAAGCAAGTTAATTAACATAATTTTGTGTATAATGGTTTTTATACACAAAAAGGGAGTAGAGTATATGACAGAAAATAGAATTTACTTTGTGGATGTTACAAATAGAGATGGGGTTCAAACTTCAAGGTTAGGTTTAGCAAAGTTGCAAAAGACTATTATAAATTTAATGCTGGATGATATGGGGATTACTCAGTCCGAATTTGGTTTCCCTACAACAAAACACGAATTGAATTATCTAAATGGGAATTTAGAACTCGTAAAACGTGGTGCAATTAAAACAACAAAATTATCTGGTTGGATGCGTGGAATGGCATCTGATGTTGAACAATCATTCCAGAGTGTTCCTGATTTGCAATATGTGAATCTTTCTCAATCTACTTCCGAGCAAATGATTTATGGAAAATATTTAGGCAAAAAAACTCCAGATGATATTATTGCAATGACAAAAGAAGCTGTTGAATGTGCAAAAGATAAAGGGGCAAAAATTATTGGTGTAAATGCTGAAGATGCTTCAAGAAGTGATATAGATTTTCTTATCAAGTATGCAAAAGAAGCTAAAAAATCCGGAGCGTATAGATTTAGATATTGCGATACTTTAGGTTATGAAGATCCTCAAACAACTTATGATAGAATTTTCAAAATTGCCAAAGAAACTCAAATGCCAATTGAATTACATTATCACAATGATTTGGGAATGGCGGTAGCATGTTCTGTTATGGGAGCAAGAGCTGCAATTGATGCCGGTGTTGATGCTTATATAAATACAGCGATAAACGGAATGGGTGAAAGAGCGGGAAATGCGGATTTAGTATCTTGTCTATTGGCTTGCTTAAAGTCTGCAGGATTTAAAGGTAAATATAAAATTGATGAAAATATTAAACTTGATAGAGCTTGGAGATTAGCAAAATATACTGCTTATGCTTTTGGAGTTGCAATTCCGATAAATCAACCTGCAGTTGGGGATAATGCTTTTGCTCATGAATCAGGGATTCACGCAGATGGAGCATTAAAAGATAGAAGAAACTATGAACTATATGATTTTGAAGAACTTGGAAGAGGTGAACCTGAAATCATTGAAACCGGTAGAATGATTACGACGGGTGAATATGGTGGAATTAAAGGTTTCCGTAACGTTTATAACAATCTTGAAATTGAATTTAAAGATGAACACGAAGCAAGAAATATTTTGGAACTTGCCAGATATGCAAACGTTCATACTCAAAAACCATTAACAACAAGTGAATTAAGATTTATCTATTATTATCCTGATATTGCAGCTCAAGTGATGACTGTATCTCCATACTATGAACCGATTGGAGCAATAAAAGATAGAGTAGAAGAAGAGAAATTAAATCCACCTGTTAGTGTAATTTAGTTTTGCTTAAAGTTTGACGCCATTGGTTTATTAACCAATGGCGTTCGAATTTATTGAACAATATTTTTTCCTGCTTGTAAGCATAATATGTTTTCACGATATTTTTGTTTTTCATTTTTATCCACAGCTTCTAACATCTCAATTAAGAGAACTTGAAAATGATAAACTTATAACAAGGATTGTTTATCACGCTGTCCCTCAAAAAGTCGAATATTCTGCGACTGATTTAGGACAGAGTTTAGTTAATCTTCTATTTGAAATGAAAAAAGGGGAGATTTTTATGAAAAATCAGAAAAATAAATTCTGAATTTTAGGCAATTTTTTGCACCCAAAATACTTTATTATAATATAGAGGAAACAATAATAGTTTAGGAGAAAGTCATGGCAGGGATTTCAAAAATAGTACAGCGGATTGTTCCGAGTGATTTAAGGCGTGCTAACTCAATGATTTCCGGAGCGTTAAAATCCGGTTATAAAAAAGGTTCAATTTATGCTAAAGAACAAAAAATTACAGGCATGAGGAAAACTTATACAAAATCTAAGTCTGCGGTAAAAGAATTGAAAACTCTAAAATTCACCAAAGAAGATATTCCTGCTGTTGCCGCTGCCATTGTAGGGGTTGCCCCAATTCCGGTTCCTGGGCTGAGTTTTGTGGTCTATGGCGTTGGTCATGCAATTCAATATGGAATTAAAAACGCAGATAAAATTACTTCTTTATTTCGCTAAACTATACAAAATCTTTTTCTCGTAACAATTCTTATAAATATAATTTTGGTGTTATAATCAAAATATGAGTGAGAATCAAAAAATAAGTTTTACAACACAAAATCGTTTGATTATTTTCGGTTTAATTCTAAGTACATTATTGATTATGGCGATTGCCGTATTTGCAACAATAAATATTCAAAAAAACTTAAATGAAAGTTATCAAAATTTTGGGCAAGTTATATCAAAAATATTAGCAATTGAGAGTGTTGAAATGACTAAAAATGCTTCAAAAAAAGAAACTTTTGAAATCTTAAAAACTCACTCTGATTCAATTTTGAAATCTCATCACGATATTGTGTTTATCGAATTTAGAGATGCTAACGGTAAAACAATTTACCGTGCAAAAAATAATGCAAATGAAAGTAAAAAAAGACCAAGCATTGCTGTATCTTCTCCGATGAAAAATGTTGTGGATAATTCTAATTTAGGATCAGTAACAGTTGGTTTATCTGGTTCAATTGTAGGAAAAGTTTCTTCCACAACAAGAGCCTCAATTCTTTTTGTTTTTGTAATTGTTTGGTTAGTTTTTGCATTTGTAATTTTGATAAATACATATTTAATTACCAGAGAATTAAGAATTTTACATAATGGTGTTAAAAAGATTTCATCCGGAGAATTTGGGTTTAAAATTGAAGGAAAAGATGTTAGTGAAGAAGTTCAAGAATTGTTTAATGCTTTCAATGATATGTCAACAAGATTGAATTTGTACGAAGAACAAAATATTGAACAGTTAACTCTTGAAAGAAATAAGTTAGAAGCGGTGTTGATGAGTATTGCTAACGGGGTTGTTGTATGTGATAACAACGATAAAGTTGTATTGATAAATAATCATGCAAAAGCGTTATTAGAATTAGAAGGCGATCAGCTCCTAAATACCGATATTGAAAATTATGTTGATACTGAAGGGGAGTATTGTTTTACTGAAAAAATTGAAGAATATAAAAAGTTATCTCTTGAAGAAAAATCTAAAAAACAAATTACTTTCAATATTACAATTGACGGAAGAATTTTAAAATCAATAATTTCTCCAATGTTTACCCAAACAAATCATGATTATGTTGGGTACATAATTGTTTTGATTGATGTTACTAGAGAAATCGAAATGGACGAAATGAAATCTCAATTCATTTCTAATGTTTCTCACGAATTGAGAACTCCGGTAACTGTATTGAGAAGTTATATCGATACTTTGTATAATTATAGCGATGAATTTGATGAAAAAACTAAAAAAGAATTTGTGGAAACATTGAATACTGAAATTATTCGTCTTAATAGTATGGTTAATGATATTTTAGATTTCTCAAGATTAGATTCGAATGCAAAAATTGAAAAATCCGAAAATGATATTTCTCAACTTGTGGAAGTTTGCGTAAATCAAGTTGGAGTCCTTTTAAAAGAACATAATTTAAAAATCGAAGTGGAAAAAGATAATGATATTCCTCTTTTAATGTTCAATTATGATGCTATAGCAAGAGCTTTAACAAATTATTTATCTAATGCCATAAAATATGCTCCGCAAGATTCAACGATAACCGTAAGACTTTATAAAGAACTTGAAAATAATCAAGTTGTAGTTACTGTAAGAGATGAAGGTATTGGTATTGCTCCTGAGTTCCAGAAAAAAGTTTTTGAAAGATTTTTCAGGGTTGAAAATAAAACCCATAGTGTCAAAGGTACAGGTTTAGGTTTACATCTTGTTAAAACAACAATTGAAAAGCACCATCACGGTCATGTATTTGTAAATTCTCAACCAAACCATGGTTCAACTTTTGGTTTCACATTACCAATAGATTTATCTAAAGTCGAAACAAAAGATGAAGATGTTATAGGTTAGAAATATAGGAAAAAGTAATAAATTAGCAAAAAAAATTTTTATAGGGTTTTAATATCATATGATTAAATTGAACCCTCCTAAAATTACTCCATACTGGTTGAATGAAGATAGAAAACTTTGCGACCTTGTTTCTCATAACAAAGTGCTGGGAGATTTAACCCTCAACACAAGACGATATGAAGATGTTTCAGAACGATATGTTACAGAATTAAGAGATAAAAATAGTAAAATTTTAGGATATGAAATTTTTTCATTTGAAGATTTTGATAAAGATTTATTTGGATATAGTATTAGAGTAAATCCTGAACTTCGGCAAAGAGGGCTTCGTTTAGGAGAACTATTAAGACTTTCAAGTATAATTGAGTTATTTGAAAATAAAATGCAAAAATTGAAAATATATTCAAAAGATACTGCAATTTATTTTCATTCAAAATATAAATTTCAACCGGATATTACCAGTTTTAATGATAGGGATGAAGCCTTAAAATCAATTATTAATAATCCTCAAAAAGGGATGGAGAAATTTATTCAATCTGCACTAAAACTTTTAGAAAAACTTCAACAAAATAGTGATCCTGAATTTCAGCGTGGTGCAATTAAAGAAACAAACACTATTGCAAAAGATTATATCTTGAAGGTTTTGGAATCAAAAGATGGGGATAAAAAATATCCTTTTAATTATGGTATGGGAATGGAATTGTCAAAAGATACTATCTTAAAAAACAATGATTTTTATAATAATCTCTTTCGACAACATGGTATTGATTATGAGATTTAATTATTTATATCTATGTTAGTAACCTATTGTGAAAATTAATTTATGCTAAAATTTATATATGGTTGAATGTAGAAGTTTTTTACCAAGTATTGATGACACTTCGGAGGTATTAGTTCTCGGTTCTATGCCTGGGGTAAAATCGTTAAATGAACAACAATATTATGCTCATCCTCAAAATAGATTTTGGAAGGTTATGGGCAAAATTTGTTGTTGCGAAAATTTGCAAGAATTGGAGTATAAAGAGAAATTACAAATACTTTTGGATAATAAAATAGCTCTTTGGGATGTTATTCAATCCTGCGAGAGGGAAGGAAGTTTGGATTCAAATATTCAAAATGAAAAACCGAATGAGATTTCAAAGTTGTTAAAACAATATAAAAATATTAAAATAATTTGTTTGAATGGAAATAAATCTTATTCTGCGTTCAAAAAGCATTTTCCTGAGTTGTTGAAAAAATATAAGTGTGTCAAACTTCCATCAACAAGTCCTGCAAATGCGCGATATAGATTGGATGATTTAATCCCCGAATGGTGTAACATTATAACTTTTTAATATGTTATCTTTTTAATTAAGAGTTCCCGGATATTGTGCAGTGAAAGTCGGAGCGACACTTGAAATGCTATTTATTCGCATAGTTTAAATCTTTCTTTTATCTTGGGGTAAAAACTAAAACAGAGCCTTTCGGCTCTTGATTTTAAATGGTGGAACTTCACATACGACTTAACACTACAAACTCTAAAAGTTGCTTAATTGGTTAGGTTTCAGGCATGTTGAAATTACGCATTTTTTCAGAATTAATAAACAAAAATTTGTGCAAGAAAAATATGTAAGATTTTATTAAAGTTATTTAATTTAAGTTATTTGCTTATGTTGCAACTTTTGTTTCCGCAGAAACTTTTAAAACGTGTTTTGTGCCGTTTTGAACCCTTTCAATTGGTTTCTTATCTTTTCCTAATGTCCATTTAAAACCCAAAGTCAATGTAATTCCATTTCTACCACCGTTTCTTAGCATCGCTTGTAGAAATCCGCTACATTTATCATTCCAAATTTTTTGCAAACCTACACCGTATTCGACATAAGGTTTTATACTCATTTCTGGTAAACGAACATTATTTGCAGTAAATTTTGTTTCGTTTAAAATATTCCAGACCATACCGACACTTGCATAAGGTTGCCACCCTTTTCCAGCATTTCCCATAAATTTGATACTCGGGTGAAGCTGTATAGAATGTAATGGATCTGATGATATTTTTACACCGGCCGCATTTGTGTAATCAAATGTATTTACGTAAGTATATGCCATTAACAAAGATGGTTGAATAATAAATTTACCTTCATTAAACTCAAAATTGTAACCTGTTTTACTTCCAATGCCTGCCATTAATGTAGTATAATTTTCTTTGCCATACATTGTACTAGATTCTCCATTACTTGCACCGACATTTACTGTTAATGCTGTAAAGAAATCTCCATGATAAAAAGATTGAGTTAAACCTAATATTCCTCCGTTTGTAGTTGTTGAAACACCTGAATAGTTTTGAGAAGTTCCGTTGTAGCCAATATATGGAGTAGTTACCGTTCCCCAAGCTCGTTTAAGCTGTTTAAAATTACTATCGCCACCTATTAATGATCCATACGATTGAACATCAACTTTTGGACCATTAGACAAACCGACACTTTCAAAATTTGCATATGGTTGGTACCAAATACCACCCATTTGCGGATATTCATTTTCATATCGCATTGATTGAGTTTCTGCAATTGCATATTTATTAGCAAGCATTCTAATTTTTCTTGGCAGTGGCATAAATGAATAATCGGCATGTCTAAATGCGTAATTAAATGTTTCATTTACGGCAGAATATGCTCCAACTTGCGAATTTACTGCTCCTGATAGTACTGCGGGGTTGAAATCAGCAGAGCTTTTTCCTCCTCCACGAGAAAATAAGAAATTCCCGTCATTTGGATTATAACTTACATCATATTTGTATATTGGTGCAAAAGCTGTTGTTTGATATTGATTGTTAACATCTTTGCCTATTGCCGTTACATTTGTTTGAACCTTATCTTTAAAACTTTCATAGGCAAATGGAATATATGTCTTTTCACTTGCAGAGTCAGATAACAAATTAATTCCCTTAACCGTTATCAAACCGTTCACAACAGTTGTTGATGGAAGTCTGTCCATTATAGAATTTTTTAAATCCGCATCTAACAAAAGATTAACATTTCCATTCATATTAAATGAATTCGCTGATAAATTATTAATATTATTGTTAATTAGGTTTAATGTTCCGGAATTTACATTCACATAATTAAACATATTTTCAGTATTTGTCGCTAAAACGTTTAATGTTTGATTATTTACATCTAAAACACCTTTAACAGCAGCACCATCAAGTAATGTAAAACTGTCCCCGACTATTTTTGTTGTCCCTAGCCCTGAAATTTCTTTGTCTAATGTTCCTGATAAATTTAATATTCCAGAATTACTTATAGTACCTGTCAAATTGTTTGTACTTGAAGTTACTTCGCCACTGTTAATTAAATTTCCAATACTTGCATTTACAGTTAAATTACCTGCTGAACCAACATTTACATCTTGGGATATTATTGCATTGTTTATTACTGTACCAACTATGTTTGTCGTACCAGTTCCGCTAATTTCTTTTTCAAGATTACCTGTTCCCAAATTTAAAATGCCATCATTAATCAAAACAACATCTAAATTGTTTGCATTAATTCCTAAAATACCTGTATTTGTTGCTGATGTTCCAGTGACTTTACCATCAATAATATTATTATTTGCAAAATTTAAATTACCACCATTATTTGTAATAACTGTTTCATTCCCTTTAAGTTTTATATTAGAAATATTTAAGGTCGAATCTGAATTCACAACGAAAGAAGTTTTTCCGTTCAAATCTAATTCAGATAACGTAAGTTTTCCAAAAGAGTCTTTTTTTATTGCCCCAACAATATTTAAGTTTTTGTATATTGAGCCAAGATTGTCTGAAACTGTATACTTTGCAGGAGTTTTATTGCCGAGAGAATCTTCGTCAAAAAGATTAAATGTTTTATCCAAAACATTACCGTCAGAATCTTTTAGTTCGGTATTAGTCAATGCAACCAATGCATCAGATATTGTTTCAACTTTCTTAGTATCAATTCTAGTAACTTTTATATTAAGACTGTCATGTGTTGTATTTATTGTGCCTAGCCCTAATGTTCCATAAATATCTTTTGTCGTTGTAATACCACCAAAAACATCTTTATAATTAGCAGTTGCTGTCAGGTCTTTATATTCAACATTAACAATTTCCCATATTTTTTTCTCTACAGTTGACTTTAAATTATCGCTCAATTTGAGTTGCAAATTATCAGTATTATCATTGTTTTGAATTATTTGAATTTTTAAATCTTTATCCAAAACATCATCATCAAAAGAACTTCCTACAAAATTTAACTTGTCAATAGTTATATTTTGCATTTGCATCAGACTTAAGCGAATTAAATTCAGAAAAACTTTGAATTATCCCATCTGCTGTATCAATAACAACATTTCCGTTAACTGTAACATTTGCACCACCTTTAATGTCGGCTTTATCAAAAAGTTTAATTGTGCCTGTGGAATCACCGGTCAATAAAACATTATAACCATTTGCACCATTAATATAGTCATTTAATAATATTGTACCTTTTGTTGTTGCATTTAATGTAAGGGTTTTGCCTGATGTAGCAACATTAATTGCTTCATAATTTACTCCGCCGTCAGTTGAAACATAGTTGCTTGTGAATTCAGTCAAGCCTTCATTACTTGCGTTAATTGCTAAATCTTGTCTTGTATATATAGCACCACCTGCTGCATTGCTTCCACCATAAGATATTGCATAATTGTTTTTGAAAACAGAATTATTTATCGCCTTGATAGTTGCAGTATTACTAATTGCTCCACCATAAGCACCTTTCGAAGAATCTGTCGATTCTGTTTGGGCATAATTGTTTTCAAATGTACTGTTTATAGAATCAATAATTGCGTTTTTATAATAACTATCAGATTTTTCATAAAAGTTTGATATTGCTCCACCGTAAGCACTATTTTTCTTTGATACAACATAGTTTCCACTAAAATTGGCTTTAATGTCTCTTATTTGAGCAATATCATTTTGCAATGAGCTTTCAACATAATTTGCGATAACCCCGCCGTTTGCTGCAAGTTCTTCTGATTTTACATAATTCTTTTCATAAGTTCCTAAAATTGCATCTTCTTTAACAGAGAGAATCTCATTATTTTCATCAAGAGTGTAACCAATTCCTACAAAAGCATCCCCTAGCCCGTTAACAGAGTTGGAAATTACACCCCCACTTGCCCCCATTATTTCAGAGTTTGAAACAACAGAATTGCCAATATATTTTCCATCTATACTTTTGATAATAGCATAACCGTTGTTAGATTGAATAGAATTGGCAATAATTGCTCCAGAAGCATGCCTGCCATTCAATAATTTTGAAGAATCAAAAGATGTTTGTGTAATTGTACTTTCTAAATGATTATTAGAAACATTTTTTAAATTTATATCTCCAATACTAACTATCGTGTTTTTTGTTTTCAACCCACCATAAAGAAAATTATAAATAATTCCGCCACGAGCATTATCATTACAATCAATAGCAGTTAAGTTGTTGTCGCTGATATCACCAACTGTTATGTTCCCATTTTTTGATGTAACATTAGCGGTTTCCAATGCCGATCTGAATAATAACGAAGTAATATTCGTTGCTTCTACTTCGTTTCCCTGAATTTTACCTACGTTAAGACTCTCTATATTAGATGAAATTCTTTCTATCGGCGATTCTATTAAATACAATATAAAGCCGATAGCAGAAGAATTTTCATTTCCTCTAATTTTGTTATTATTAACTTCACCGATAGTTATTTCCTTAACGTTTGCACCTTGAAGCTTTATTACTCCGCCACGCATAAGATTTATTTCAATCTTGTTATTAGAAACAGAATCTATTAAAATTGAATTAATATTTCCCGAAATGTTTGTAATTAACCCGTTGAAATTGTTTGCTTTTATAGTGTTTTCAACTATTTGACCAATTTCAAGTGTTCCATTGGGGTTGGATATTAAAGCCCCATTAATTTGTGATTTTGAACTAATTGTATTGTTAACAAAAGAATCAACCTTTAATTTATTTATTGCTCCGGATCCATTGTATATTAATCCGCCATCTATATTAAAGTTCGAGCTAATTGTATTATTGGAAAAAGAATTAATTTCCAATGAAGCAATCATTCCACGTTTATTTTGTATAAAACCACCTGTAACTGAGCCGTTAGTATTAGTAACCTTATTACCTTCTACATCTTTCCAATTTATGGATTGAATACTGCTTCCTTCATTGTTTAAAATTCCTCCACTGATATTACTATTTGCAGTAATTATATTTTCATTTACCTTGCCTTCCAAACTCAATTCCCCATCAGGAGTTCTTCTATTGTATATCAATCCACCAGTAACTATTCCTGCTGTTATTTGGTTATCTATTAAATCTGTTATAATCCCTCTGGATTTTGCGGACTGAATATTTATAATTCCGCCAGAAATACTTTTATTAGTCGCATTTACTTTACTTGAAGATACACTAACATTGTTTAAAGTTGCATCACAGCCTTTTAATAATAAAGTAGAACCATCTGGATAGTTAGTTGTTGTTCTGCCACTAATATCAACATTTTCCAATAATATAGTTGCATCTATATTATTTATATTTATGCTTGCGTTTTTCCCCTCATATTTTAAGTTTTTTAGAGCAAGACTTGAACCTTTAACAAACGTAAATTTAGAATCCTGTTTGTTTATTAATTTATTCCCCTTACCATCAATTTCAATCGCATCAGCCCCGATAGGAATAGTATTCAAACTCGAAATATCAATATCATTTGCAAATTGTATTTTAGTAGGTTCAGTAGCTTTTGTTATTACTTGTTGCAACTCATTACCTGTTGATACCGTAATATCTTTAGCAACAGCAAAATTATTACCACTCAACATAAGTGATAATATGGTAGAATAAAGCAATATTTTACTATTATTTCGTTCTGTTTTCAGCTTCTTCATACTACTATTAGTATAATTCAAATAACTTGAAAAAACAAAAAATCTAAAATTAAAAAGAGATAATTGAAGTTGGGTTCGCCGAATTCAAATTAGCAATAATTTCTTTAAAGGATAAATGTATCGAAAGCATTAAAAAAGAGCCC
>CALAWF010000119.1 GCA_937894665.1 uncultured bacterium
AACGAGCGATTTCAGCACCACCTAAACGACCTGATACCATAACTTTGATACCTTGAACGCCTGATCTCATTGTTCTTTGCATAGCTTGTTTCATTGCACGACGGAATGCAATACGTTTTTCTAATTGTTGAGCAATATTTTCAGCAACTAATTGAGCATCAGCATCAATTCTTGCAACTTCAACAACGTTTATAATTACAGGTTTGCCAATGTATTTTGTTACTTCTTGACGAAGTTCATCAATACCTTGTCCGCCACGACCAACAACTATACCAGGTTTTGCTGTTACAACTGTGATTGTTGTGTTTTGTGCTTTTCTAGCGATCCAAATTTTAGATACACCAGCAGCGTATAGTTTTTTCTTTACGAATTTTCTAATTTTAGCATCTTCTGCTACAAATGTTTTGTAGTCTTTCCATTTTGCATACCAGGTGCTTGCCCAGTCTTGGATAATTCCTACTCTAAATCCGGTTGGATGTGTTTTTTGTCCCATTTTATTACTTTCCTATTTTGTTGTATCACTAACTACTAATGTAAGGTGTGATGTACGTTTCATTCTTGAATACATACGACCTTGTGCTCTTGTTCTTGCACGTTTGTATGTAACACTTTCATCAGCAAAGATTTGAGAAATCTTTAATGATTCTGGAGCTACGCCATATTGTTCACGAGCATTCGCAACTGCAGCTTTCAAGTTCTTTTCAACTACTCTTGCTGCAAAATAAGGCATAAAACGTAACATATCTTGAGCTTCAACAACAGCTTTTCCTCTAACTTCGTTGATTACTCTGCGAAGTTTTCTAGCTGTCATTTTTATATCTGTTTGTTTTGCTTTTGCTTCCATTTTTATTATCCTTTATTTAATAAATATCACTTTGGGATTTACTTACTAACCTCTTTTTGCAGTTTTATCAGAACCTGCGTGTCCTTTGAATAGTCTTGTTGGAGCGAATTCACCTAATTTGTGTCCAACCATTTGTTCTGTAATATAAACAGGTACGTGAGTTTTACCGTTGTGTACAGCGATTGTATGGTTTAACATATCAGGTACTATCATTGATGCTCTTGACCAAGTTTTGATAACTTTCTTTTCAGAGTTAGCATTCATTTTGTCTATTTTCTTTTGTAGAGCTTCTTCTACATATGCACCTTTTTTTAATGAACGTGCCATTTATTTCTCCTTTTACTTTTTTGTGAATTTGGGAAAGGGAGGAAGTGATTTCTCACTTTTCCCTCTACCTTAATTATCTAGATTTTTTTCTTCTTCTAACGATTAACTTATCAGAAGCTTTACCCTTCTTACGAGTTTTGTAACCAAGTGCTGGTTTACCCCAAGGTGTTTTAGGGTTTCCACCAGGACCAGTTTTACCTTCACCACCACCGTGAGGGTGATCGCAAGGGTTCATTGTTACACCACGTACAGTTGGTCTGATACCTAAGTAACGTTTTCTACCAGCTTTACCGATTGAAAGGTTTTTGAATTCTGAGTTACCTAACATACCGATTGTAGCCATACATTCTTTTCTTACCATTCTCATTTCTGAAGATGGAAGTTTGATTGTTACATAGTTACCTTCTTTAGCCATAACTTGAGCTGCATTACCTGCTGCTCTTACCATAACTCCACCACGACCTGGGTTTAATTCGATGTTGTGAACAATTGTACCTAATGGAATAAGTTCTAGTGGAAGAGCGTTACCAGTTTGAACTGGAGCTTCAGGACCACTTACAATTACATCACCAACATTCAAACCTTCTGGAGTTAGAATGTATCTTTTTTCACCATCTGCATAGAAGCAAAGTGAAATTCTTACGTTTCTGTTCGGATCGTATTCAATAGTTTTAACTGTTGCAGGTACGCCGAATTTTTCTCTTTTGAAATCGATTACACGGTAAGTTCTTTTTACACCGCCACCTTTATGACGACATGTAATTCTACCTGTATTATTTCTTCCTGCTGTTTTATTCAATGATTTTAACAATGATTTTTCAGGAGTTGATGTTGTGATTTCTTGGTAATCACTTTTTGTCATACCTCTTTGTCCCGGAGATGTCGGATTAATTTTTCTGATTGCCATTTTTAATTTTCTCCTTTATTGGCTTTATCTTACTACTTAAGGGACATATGCCTTTTCGCCCCTTCTGGAACTCTAGGATTAAACTCCTACGAATTCGATTGGTTCGCCTTCGATTGTAACGATGGCTTTTTTAGAAGAATCTGTTCTTCCGAATTTATATCCCATTCTTTTTTCATGAGATGGCATATATACTGTTCTTACTTTTGTAACTTTTCTTCCTGGAAAAGCTAATTCAACAGCTTTAGCAATTTCGATTTTAGTTGCATCTTTTTTTACTTCGAAAGTATATTGTGCATTTTCTGTTGCTGCCACTGATTTTTCTGTAATTAATGATTTTTTAATTACGTCGTATAGTCTTTCTGTTTCTTTACTCATTATTGTAACCTTTCTGTAATTTCATTTACAGCAGATTCAGTCATAACAACAAAATCAGCTTCCAATAAATCTTTCACATTTAAGTTTGTTGGTAATAAAAGTTTTACGCTTGGGATATTTCTAGCTGATAATTCAAGATTTTTGTTTTCTTCAGCTTTTGTATCTGCAACAACTAAAACTTTACCGTTTACGTTTAATGATTTTAATGCACTAACCATCAATTTTGTTTTTGGTTCAGCAATTGTTGAGAAATCTTTTACTACAACAATTTGAGCTTCTCTAGCAGACAAAGCTGATTTCAATGCTAATTGTCTAGCTTTTTGAGGCATGTTGAAAGCGTAACTTCTTGGTTTTGGTCCAAAGATTACACCACCACCAGCGAACAATGGTGAACGAAGAGAACCAGCTCTTGCTCTACCAGTACCTTTTTGTTTCCAAGGTTTTCTACCGCCACCAGCAACTTCTGCTCTTGTTTTAGCACAAGCACTGCCTTGACGAGCATTGTTCAATTGTCTTCTTAATGCTAAGTGCATTACGTGTAAATTAGGTTCAACACCGAAAACACTTTTTTCTAATGTGATTTCGCCTAATTTTTCTCCATTTGTACTTAATATTTCTTTTGACATTTTAAATTTTCCTTTTAATTAACTGTTTTCCGTTTAAGACTGCTTACCGCTTGCTATTGCTTTATTTGGCCCGACCAGCCGGTTTTTAAGACTTGTCCTTGTCTTGGTTATTTCCGAGAAATTAGTTCCATTTAGTTCTTGTTGGAATGATTGTTACTAATCTACCTTCGCATCCCGGAACAGATCCTTTTACAAGAACTAAACCATTAGCAGAATCAACTTTAACTAATTTCAATTTAGTAATTGTAACTCTTTCGTTACCCATGTTACCAGCCATTCTTTTACCTTTGATAACACGGCTAGGAGTTGTACCTGCACCGATTGAACCAGGTTCTCTGTGGTTTTTAGAACCGTGAGCCATAGGTCCTCTCCCGAAGTTCCATCTTTTTACTGTACCTTGGAAACCTTTACCTATTGATTTACCTGTTACATCAACTTTTTCAACATTTTCTAATACTGAAAGTTCAACTTTATCGCCTACTTTGTAATCTTGAGGGTTTTCAACTCTGAATTCTTGAAGATGCCTGTAGTTTGATAAGTTATTTTTCTTGAAATGACCTAATTGAGCTTTTGTCAAGTGTTTTTCTTTAGCTGCAACTGTACCAACTTGGATAGCATTATAACCATCAGTTTCAACTGTTTTAACTTGAGTAACAACAGTTTCGTCAACTTTGATAACTGTTACAGGGATAGCCAAACCTTGTTCGTCAAAGATTTGAGTCATTCCAACTTTTTTTCCTATTACACCTAGTGTCATATTCTACCTTTCTTGCTCGCTCGTGTCCGTAATCACAAGGATTATCCTCGAGTTTGCATTTTCTCTTGCGAGCGCTACTTTGCTTACTGTTCTTTTACCTTTTTGAAGGACTTTCACCTTCCACCGTACAAGTACGGGTAGTAGATCACATTATCTTATGCATAATGCTTATTCAATTTTCATTTAGCAGGAATCTCCGCAACTATCTTGCTTCGATGTCAACACCTGCCGGTAAATCTAATCTACGTAACTCATCCATAGTTTGTTGAGTCGGTTCGTAAATATCGATAATGCGTTTATGAGTTCTCATTTCAAAGTGTTCACGAGATTTTTTATCTACGTGTGGTGAACGCAATACACAATAGATACGTCTTTTTGTAGGTAAAGGAATAGGTCCAGCTACTTGAGCGTCTGTTCTTTTTGCTGTTTCTACGATTTTTTCAGCAGATACATCAATTAGTTTGTGATCATAAGCTTTCAAACAAACTCTGATTCTGTTTTTCTTAGTGCTGTTAGCCATTTGAATTCCTTTTTCTTTTTCTATGTACTACCTTGCGGAATCATTGCAACATTGCAAATGCAAGCCACAACTTATTTTTCCACTCTTGAAGTTCGCTATTTAAAATATTTCGGATATTTTACTACTATACTTCAAGCATATATATCTTAGGATAAACAAAACATAGTGTCAACCGTGCTTTCCCATGTTTGTTTACTTTTGTTACAATAAGATTTTAAAGACAAATTGTAACAATTTTTACATTATTCTGAGAATAAATTATTTAATGAATTTCTTAAATTAATTTCATTATCTACAATTTTTTCAGAATTATTTACAAATTTATCAGCTTCCCTCATATTTGCAGGAAGGACATCGATTGGATGAAGTTCTCTGAAATTAAATTTTTTGAAATACATTTTAACTGAAGAACTAAGATTAAAGAAGAACATTCTAATTTTTGAAGCACCGGCTTTTTCTAATTCTTCTTTACGTTCGTCAATTTCTAATTGTGTTTCTTCTAATTTTGAAAGAGGGTAATTGCCTTTTTCAGGAAATTTCTTTACTCCGCCATTTTTATCAAGAAATTGTTTCCCTTCCTGAGATTTTGCAACAATTTTGATTGAATTGTCTGCACACATTTCCATATCGAAATGAACATCTCCTGCATGACTTCTAATAAAATCATTAGAAGCAGCTATTGCATGTCTAGGGTCTTCGTGTCTTGTAATATATTTTGCATACTTGTCAATATCAACAGGCTTGCGAAATGCCATTCCAAAATTTGGAGCAACATTTGGGGTATTGTTTTGAACTTGCATTATTTTTCCTTTCAATTTTTATCTGTTCATAAGTTACAAAGCTCGTGAATTTATTTTTTGCTAGTTGATAAGAATGCAAATTTACAGAACTTAAAATTAGGTCAGCTTAATAAAACTGACCTGCAATATTTTATCCAACTGAGATTTTATAGTGTTGCTTTTATTTGTTCAATTTTATCAAGAGAATCACTTTCCATATAAATTCTCAAAAGCGGTTCTGTACCGGATGGACGAACTAAAATCCAGGTTGTTCCATCTTCCAAGTACAATTTAACACCATCTTTAAAATCTTTTCTTAAAATCTTTTGCCCAATAATTTCTTCCATCGCAGAGAATTTATCTAAAACCGGTTTGATTTCCTCAACACTTTCCAAACGTTTATCTACTCTTGTATTATGGAATGAGCAACCAACAAATTTTTCTAAATCTCTCTGCAATTGGACTAAAGATTTTCCTTGATAAGCCATTGCCTCTAAAACCAAAAGATTAGCTAAAATACCGTCTTTTTCAGGGATATGACCTTGAATACTCAAACCTCCTGATTCTTCACCAGCAATAATAGGATTGTATTTTCTCATTGCAGCCCCGACATGTTTAAACCCAACAGGAGTTTCAACAACTTCAACTCCAAGTTTTTGAGCAACAATATCAAGCATTAAACTTGCACCAACAGTTTTAACTAAACAACCTGAATATTTTTTATTTATTTTCAAGTGCATCAATAAAATTGCGATAATTTCATTAGGTGTAACATATTCGCCATTTTCATTGATAACCCCGAACCTATCAGAATCTCCGTCATTTGCAAATCCAACATAATTATTATGAGCTTTTACATAATCAATCATTTCTGACATATATTGAGGTTTTGGCTCAGGCATACCTCCTCCGAAATTCGGATCATGGTACATATGAATACTGTCATATTCAATTCCATTATCTGACAACAATTTATCAAAATAGCCAATACTTGCAGCATACAAACCATCAAAAATTATTCTCTTTTTCATATCTTTAATTTTTGAAAAATCAATAATTTCTTTTATTCGTTTGAAATAATTATTAGAAAAATCTGTATAAATCAATTTTCCTTTTATATGAGAATTGAAATTTTTGCCCAAATTAGAAACAATTTCATCTGTAATTTCAGATGTTGCGGGTCCTGCATAATCAGGAATGAACTTTATTCCCAAATATTCCGGAGGATTGTGAGATGCTGTAAACATTACGGCACAAGCATCTAAATATTGGGCATTATACGCCAAAACAGGAGTAGGAATAACTTTATCACTATACAAAACCTTAAAACCTAAATCGCTAAGAATTTTTGCACATTGCATAGAAAACTCTTTTGCCATATTTCTCGGATCATAGCCAACAATTATTGTTTTATAAATTCCATAAGTATCGAAAACATATTTTCCAATCGCCTTTGAAACAATTGCTACGTTTTCTTCGTTAAAATCTTTTCCAACAACAGCTCTCCAGCCGTCAGTTCCGAATTTTATATTAGCCATATCCTCTCCTTTTTATTTCTGGTATAATTCTAATAGAAATACGGAGTTAAGTAAATGTCTAATTTTGAAATGATACGGAATATTGCATATCTTGAACCGCAAACATCTTTTTCCGAAATGGCAAAAGATGAATTTTGCCATATGCTAAAACTTGAGGGAAGATTTTCAACTCCTCTAACTACTATTAAACAGATTGTAGATTATGTTGAAAAAAATCCAGATACTGTCGGAGTTTTACCGGTTGAAAATACTCTAGACGGTACAATTCGAGAATCTTTAGACAGCTTGATTCTATGTGAAAATCCAAATATCAGAATAATTTCCGAACTAATTATGCCAATAGAATATTGTCTTTTGTCAAAAACAACGGAGTTTTACAGCATTACCGGTTTAATTGCAACTCCTAGACTTATTGGCAAATGCCACGAATTTATTCAAAATGAATTACCAAGAAATTTAAATTTAATTGAAGCACCAACAATGCTGGAATCTGCTTATGATTTAAGAAATTACAACTTAACATACGCTTCAATCGGCAATAAAAAAATTGCAGAAACTTGTATGCTAAATGTATTAAAAGAAAATATTCATGACGACAAAAACAATAAAACAAGATATATCCTAATTGGAGATGTCGAAACAAAACCAACAGGAAAAGACAAAACTACTGTTGCATTCAGAACAAATCACACCCCCGGAGCTTTGTTAGAAATACTAAAGGTATTCTTGGAACACGGAATTAACCTTTCTTACATTTCTTCTCGTCCATCAAAATTTGAACCAAACGAATACATTTTTATAGTAAACTTTGACGGACATTTAGGAGATACCGAAATGTTACAAGCTATTGAAGAAATAAAACCAAAAACTTCATTTTTCAGATATTTAGGTTCTTATAGAAAAGGTTTTGAAATTCGAGATATTTAATTATAAATCTTTCATTTGCAGTAAAAATTTTTCCAACTCAGATTGATTAGAATTTGGAACTTTCACAATTTCTTGATTGGAAGGGTTTATTATACAAATATTGTCAGAGCAATTGTCATATAAATACGGTTCAACACATTGCATTGTTTGATTATAGCAAGAGATAGAAAAACCGCCTTTCATTAATTTTCCTACTCGCTCATAATTTTTGGTTAAATCATTCATCTCCAGCAATGAATTAATATCTCTATCAATTTTTTGATTTTCTGGACTATCTGAAGCAGCCCAAAAGATATATTTTGTAGATTGTTTAGG
>CALAWF010000120.1 GCA_937894665.1 uncultured bacterium
ATGCTATTGAAAGCCAAGATATTTTAGATGAAACCGCTGCCGGTTTGAAAGAAATTACTCAAGAATTGGGTATAAATTATGTGTTCAAGTCATCTTTTGACAAAGCTAATCGTTCTTCTATTACTTCATTCAGAGGTCCGGGGCTTGAAAAAGGGCTTGAAATGCTTCAAAACGTGAAAGATAAATATAATCTTCCGATTGTAACTGATATTCACACTCCGGATCAAGCTCATGTTGTGGCACAAGTTGCTGACATTTTGCAAATCCCTGCATTTTTATGCCGTCAAACAGATTTGCTTGTTGCCGCTGCAAGAACAGGAAAAATTATAAATATCAAAAAAGGTCAGTTCTTAGCTCCTGATCAAATGAAAAGTTTAATTAAAAAGGTTGAAGATTCAGGTAATACAAATATTATGCTAACTGATAGAGGGACATCTTTCGGATATAACAATTTAGTTGTTGATTTCCGTGGTATTCCTATTATGCAATCATTTGGCTATCCTGTTGTATTTGATGCTACTCATAGTGTCCAACTTCCTGGGGCAAATGGTACAAGTTCCGGCGGAGATAGAAGATTTGTTCCGTATCTTGCAAAAGCTGCTATGGCAGTTGGTGCAAATGTTTTATTCTTTGAAGTTCATCCAAATCCGGATAAAGCCTTGTGCGATGGACCTAATATGGTGGCATTGAAGGACGCTAAAGAATTATTCTCAACTTGCAAGAAAATTTTTGAACTTGTGAAAGAATAAGGAGTAACAAGTTTATGATTTTGAAAACTTTTGTAGAAGGACCAATTGATGCAAATAATTATCTGCTTATTGATGAAGAATCAAAAGAAGCGGTGATGATTGATTGTTCCGATGCAAGAAAAGAACTTTTGGACGAAATAAAATCACAAGGTTTGAATTTGAAATACATCTTACTCACCCACGGTCATTTTGACCATATTATGGGAGTAGATGTTTTTAAAGAGCAATTTGGAGTTGATGCTTATGTTGCTCAAGATGATGTTGAGCAGGTTAAAACAACTCCCCATATGATTTTTATGTTCACGGGTTTGCATGCTCCGGAAATAAAAACTATCAACCACTATGTAAAAGATGGCAACGAATTTACTTTTGGCAAAAATACAATTAAAGCAATTGCAACAGCAGGACATACAGAAGGCGGAATGAGTTACCTTGTTGGAGATAAACTTTTTTCCGGTGATACATTGTTTCAAAAAAGCGTTGGACGTTCTGATTTACCTGGGGGAGATTTCAAAAAATTATCTCACAGTGTGAAAGATATTTTGTTTGCTCTCCCTGACGATACAAAGGTTTTCCCTGGACATGGGGCATCAACTTCAATAGGTTTTGAAAAGAAATATAATGAAATTTTAAATATATAGAGGTATAAAAATGAAAGAACAATTAGAAAAAATATACGCTGAAGCTACCGCAGATATTGAAAAAGCTTCTAGTGTAAAAGACTTAGAGGATATTAAGTTCAAGTATTTGAGCCGTAAGGGTGAATTTAATGAAATCAAAAAAGGTTTGAAAGACTTATCTGTTGAAGATAAAAAAGTTGTTGGTTCTTTAGCTAACGAAATTACTCAAAAATTAGAATCTTCAATTAAAAATAAATTCAAATTGTTCTACGAAAAAGAATTGAACGAAAAATTACAAAAAGAAAAAATCGATGTAACTCTTCCCGGACAATATATTCCAAGAGGTCATGTTCATCCGTTGACTTCAACAACAAACGAAATTTGTTCAATTTTCCAAAGTTTAGGTTTTTCAGTTGTTCCGGATGAATTTGCTCCTGAAGTTGAAACTGAATATTATAACTTTGATATGTTGAATGTTCCAAAAGATCACCCAGCACGTGATATGCAAGATACATTCTATACAAATATTGCAGAAAATGTTGTTCTTAGAAGCCAAACTTCTGGGGCTCAAATTCACGCAATGGAAGGTAAAAATCCTCCAATCAGAATTATCGCACCTGGAAGAGTTTATAGAAACGAAAATATCAATTCTAGAAAAAATAATTTCTTCCATCAAATCGAAGGTTTGTATGTAGATAAAAATATTACATTTGGCGATTTGAAAGGTGTTTTGAATGAATTTATCAGAATTTATTTTGGTGAAAGTCGTCCAACTCGTTTCAGAAGCAGTTTCTTCCCATTCACTGAACCATCAGCAGAAGTTGATGTTCAATGTATTATGTGCGGAGGAAAAGGTTGCAGAACTTGTTCAGGAACCGGTTGGTTAGAAGTTTTAGGTGCAGGCATGGTTGACCCTAACGTATTGCGTGGTGTTGGAATTGACCCTGATGTTTATTCCGGTTTCGCTTTTGGTATGGGTGTAGAAAGACTTGCAATGCTAAAATATGCTGTTGATGATATTAGATTATTCTTCAACGACGATGTAAGATTTTTGAAACAATTCAAATAATTAGTTTGAGAAATCCCCTTTGATGTGGGGATTTCTCTATTTTTGGAACTTTATTGGAGAGGTTTTTATGTCAATTATAATAATGATTTTACTCTTGAGTTTCTTGGTTTTGGTTCACGAAGCCGGACACTTTTTTGCTGCAAGAATGTTTAAAATCAAGGTTTCTAAATTTGGATTTGGTTTACCGATTGGCCCGACATTGTGGAGTAAAAAAGTTGGAGATGTGGAAGTTTTAGTTCACGCATTTTTACTTGGAGGGTATGTATCATTTCCTGATGATGAAAAGGATTCTAATTTGCCAGCGGATTCAGAAGACAGATTTGTTAATAAACCTGTATGGCAAAGAATGGTTGTAATTTCTGCCGGTGTTCTTGCAAATATTGTTACAGCATTTGTTTTGGTTCTTTTGACCTCAATTGTTTGGGGAAAATTGCCATCAGGACAATATGAAGTTTATATAAATAAATTGGCAGATAAAACAACCGAGTCTGTTAGCCAAAGTGGTTTGCAAGCCGGTGATAGAATTTTAAAAATTAACGGTTCAGATATTCCGTCATCTTATGCTTTAACTTTGTATGCACAAAATAGCAAACCTTTTGATTCAAAAATTGATAAGCAGTTTATGGAATCTAACCTTGTTAAGTTGGAAAAATTAAATCCGAAATTAAAATCAAATGAACCTATCAAGGCTTCTACTGTTGTAACTTTACCGGTTGTAGATTCTGAACCTGAATTGAAAATCCCTGATGAAGCATTAAAGGGTTATAGCTTGTATAAAGATAGCCAAATTTCATTGAACGAAACTCAAGTTAAATTAAGAGATAAAATTCAGGACGAAAAAACTTATACTGCTGATGGTAATACGACTCTAAATGATGTTGCATATGCAATTTCGGACAGTTATAGACCTTTGAATATTACAGTCCAAAGAGATGGTAAGGCAATTAATTTGAAAACCGTTTATCCAAATGAAAAAGGTCTTCTTGGGGTATTGATTGAAGCACGACAAGTTTTAGTACCAACAAAAAATATTCCTACGGCATTGAAAGGTAGCTGCACTTACCTTTGGGAACAGACATATATTTTAGTTTATGGGTTGTGGCAGTTGTTTACCGGTAAAATTCCGATGAAGGATTTGCACGGAATTGTTGTTATTACAAAAATTGGCGGAGATGTAATTGAACATAACGGATTTTTCTCAGGTTTGTTATTAACAGCTATGATTTCTCTTGATTTAGCGTTAGTCAACTTCTTGCCTATTCCGGCTCTTGACGGTGGACATTTTATGTTCTTGGTTATTGAAAAATTGAGAGGAAAACCGTTAGACGAAGAAACAATAAACAAGATAAGTTCATTTTTCTTCTTGTTGTTAATTATATTTATGGTCTTGGTTGTATTTAATGATATTTATGCACTTGTAAGACATAAAATTTAATTTATAAAATTTCTGTTTATTTAAAATTAAGGTTCGACATTATATAAGTCGAACCTTAATTTTTAGAAGAGCGTTTGTTTATGCTATAATAGACTTGATTACAATGGAAAAGGAATTTTTAGTATGTTAAATTTTATTCAAACTCACGGAATGTTAATTTCGGGACTAATTCTTTTAGTTTCGTATATATTTATTGCCAGTGAGAAAATCCAAAAATCCGTAGTTGCATTGGTTGGAGCTTCTTTGACAATGCTTTTGGGGCTAATCCCGTTGTCATTGAATCTTCAAAGTAATGTGAAGGGGGTTTTTGAGTACGTTGATTTTGAAGTAATTTTCTTGCTTATTGGCATGATGATTATTGTACACATTGCAAGTCGAAGCGGGGTTTTCAAATGGATGGCTTTGAACTTGTTGAAAGCTACAAAAGGGCATCCAAAGACTGTTCTTTTTGCACTTGCGGCATTTACTGCGGTGGCATCTGCATTTTTGGATAACGTTACAACAGTTGTTCTTATGATGCCTATCACTTTTGTTATTGCAAAAGAATTTGATACAGATCCTGTACCGTTTTTGATTACAGAAGTTTTAGCTTCTAATATTGGTGGAACTGCAACATTGATTGGCGATCCTCCGAATATTATTATCGGTACTCGTGCAGGTTTGAGTTTTATGGATTTTGTAGTGGAACTTACTCCTGTAGTTTTTGTGATTTTCCTTGTTGCAATCAGTCTTTTGATTTTCTTGTTCCGTAAGGGATTAAAAGCAACTCCTGAAAAAATGGAACATGTTGCAAATTTGGATAACTCAAAAACTATTACAAATAAAGCCTTGATGATTAGATCAGTTGTTACTTTGGCTTTGGTTATCTTGGGGTTTGTAACTCATGATATAACCCATATTTCAGCTTATGTTTTTGCTGTTGCCGGTGCATCGTTCTTATTATTGTTTGAAAAACCAAAAGAAATTTACCGTGATGTTGAATGGTTAACAATATTCTTCTTTGTTGGTTTGTTCATTATTATTGGTGGATTTGAGGCAAATGGTGGTATTAAATTTTTGGCAGACCAGTTGATTGTTTTGACTCACGGAAGTTTAAATGCCGCAACAATGATTATTCTTTGGGCTTCTGGAATTTTGTCAGGAATTATTGATAATATTCCATATACCGCAACAATGGCTCCATTGATTGAAGAACTTGTCAGCCCATCAAATCCTAATGCAATTACCGGAGCAACACATGCTTTGTGGTGGGCATTATCGTTAGGTGCATGTTTAGGTGGAAACTTAACTATTATTGGTGCCGCTGCTAATGTTATTGTTAGTGAAACAGCATCCTCTAAAGGTCATAAAATTTCATTCTTGAGATTTATGAAATATGGTGCATTGATTACATTTATTTCCCTTCTATTGAGTTCCGTATATTTGTATTTTAAATATTTGCGATAGTGAATGGGAAATAAAAGGTTTAAGCGAGGCGGAATTATTTAATTCCGCCCGTTTTTTATAAAAATATAATTGTTCCCTTTTTCCTTTTTATTTTGATGAAAAAAGAAAACCCTCACCCCTACCCCCTCTCCCTTTAAAAAGGGCGAGGGAAAATAGTTATAAAAAACACGAGAGATAAAATGGCTCGAGTTATCATTTGGGAGTAAGACGTTACCATTCAACGTGATGCATTCACTATGTAACGAACTTATAGACCTATCAACTTATAGACTTATAGACTTTTGTCCAAATTCATTGACCGTGATTTTATTTGATGTCATAATCATTTTATGAATTATATTTTTTACGCACTAATAGTAATTTCAATAATAATCGGAGCAATCAACGGAAAACTCCAAGATGTCGTAAATTCGATTATGTCGGGGGCGGAATTGTCTGTTAAGATTGCATTTTCTCTTATTGGAATTATGGCTTTTTGGCTTGGGGTTATGCGAATTGCAGAAAAATCAGGACTTATTAAAATAATCTCTAAAATTTTGAAGCCAATAACAAAAATATTATTTGACGAACTTTCTCCGGAATCTCCTGCCATTGGTGATATTGCGATGAATTTTACGGCAAATGCTTTTGGACTTGCAAATGCCGCAACTCCATTCGGGATAAAAGCAATGGAGGAATTAAAAAAAGAAAACCTTGGGCAAAATACCGCATCAAATTCAATGTGTTTATTCTTAGGTATGAACACTGCAGGATTTCAACTAATCCCAACGACTGTTTTAGCTGTACTTGTCGGCATTGGTTACAAAAATCCAACAGAAATTATTGCTCCAACATTTATAGTTACATTGATTGCATTCATCTCTGCAATAATTATGGCAAAAATTGGTGCTAAAATTTCTCGAAAGTTAGAAATGAAATCTAAGGAGGCTGCAAATGACTAGACTCCTTAATCTTATCTCACTTTGGGCTTTGCCTGTAATTTTGTTAACGGTCTTAACTTTTGGAATTTTCAAAAAAGTTCCGTTATACGAAGAGTTTACAGAAGGAGCAAAAGACGGATTCAAAGTTTCTGTAAAAATTATCCCGTATCTTGTTGCCATAATTGTCGGAATTTCAATGCTTAGAGCAAGTGGAGCAATCGAAATGTTAGCATCTTTCTTGGCTCCAATCCTTACAAAATTCAACATTCCGGCTGACACATTACCTTTGATGATTGTTCGTTCTTTGTCCGGTTCCGGAGCTTTGGGAATTTTTTCTGATATTGCAAATCATTTAGGACCTGATGCTTACGCTACAAAACTTTCAGCGGTTATGTTAGGAAGTAGTGAAACGACTTTCTATGTTTTGGCCGTTTATTTTGGAGCTGTTGGAATTTCAAAAATCAGATACGCACTTGTTATAGGGCTTCTCGCAGATTTAGTCGGAATTATTGCCGCAATTTCGGTATGTAACCTGATGTTTGGATAGCATCCATCCAACTTTGGGTGTATTCGGAAATTTCGTTTTTTACAATTCCCCTGACAAGTATTGCATAGTTGATATTTATGCAATCAATTTTTCCAATCTCTTCAACTTGATATGCATGGCTTCCGCAATTATGGCAAAATCCTTCTTCCGGAACAACTTCTCCATCTCGAATTGTTGCCCTTTGTTTGACTCCACAGCAGGCACATCTTGTTATGTACCAATGGTTTTCAATAAGTTCTCCGCAATCGGGACAATAGCCAATGTCATCCTCAATCGGAACTTTCGGATGCGTACATTTTTTGTTTAAATTAAATAGCTCACTCCATCTCATACTCTTTGTATAATTATGAGTTCTTAAAAGTCAATGAAATGTCGATAAGTCAATAAGTTCATTAAAAGTCTATAGGTCTATAGGTGAATAAGTCTATAAGTTCTTTATATATTTGTCTGTTTCCCTCTCCAATGGGAGAGGGTTTGATTAGCAAGATGAAAACTATTTTTTTTGAAATTGTAACAAAATGTAAATATGGGGTTCAAAAGGCTGAAACCCAGTTATAATGCCCTATATGATATGATATGATATGATGTGGTGGGGTGTGGCAATTTTGTATTTTATCTCTTTTTTATATATCTGTGTGTAGAAAAATTTATAGAAAGTAGGTAAAAAATGTTGGACAATTGTAGATTACTTGATAGTCGATTATACAAAGGAAAAAATGGTACGTTATTATTACAAAAGTATAGGGATAATGATGTTTTTGGTGATGTGAGATTAACTTTATCAACACTGGGTGATAATGGTGAAATAAAGCACGTTGCCGCAAAGTGTTATAGTAAAAGTGGTGATTTTGCTAAATGGGTTAATGGTTCTGCTCGTACTGGTGATCTAATTAGCGTTTCAGACCATGGTAAGACTTTAGCGTTGGTAAAAAAATCTTCTGGTGATTCTTTTTCCATTGATGATTTGGGTGTCAAGGGGAACATTCCAAGTAGATCTGTTTTTGAAATTAAAGATTTCTGTAAAAGTTTTGGTCCTCGTGGCGAAATAGCATTTAAGAGATTTGTTGCATTTGTAGAAAAAATGTGCAAAAGATAAAATTAAAAGGCTAATAAAAATCGGGCGGAATTATTTAATTCCCGCCCGATTCCAATTTGAAATATTTAAAACTTCAATTATGCTTCATCTAAAGCTGCAACGCCTGGTAATACTTTACCTTCGATGAATTCTAATGAAGCACCACCACCTGTTGATACGTGAGTGAAGTCTTCAGCTTTGAAAAATTTCTTAGCAGCTGAAACAGAGTCACCACCACCAATAAGTGAGAATGCTCCGTTTGCTGTTGCCTCTGCAATTGCTTCAGCGATAGCCTTTGAGCCACCGGCAAATGTATCAAATTCGAATACTCCTGCAGGACCGTTCCAAAGGATTGTCTTCGCTGCCTTAATAGCCTCGGCAAATGCCTTACGTGCCTCTGGACCGGCATCCATACCTTCCCAAGCGTCTGGAATATTCTTAACGTCACATACCTGTGTATTGGCATTGTTGCTGAAGTCATCACCAGCAAGGCAATCTGTTGCAAGAACGAGGTTTACACCTTTTTCCTTTGCCTTCTTCATCACGTCGAGAGCAACGTCCAACTTGTCATCCTCACAGATAGACTTGCCAATCTTACCGCCCTGTGCCTTTGAGAAGGTATATGTCATACCACCGCAAAGGATAAGGTTGTCAACCTTGTCGAGAAGATTCTCGATGATTCCAATCTTGGTAGATACCTTTGAACCACCCATGATTGCTGTAAATGGACGCTTGATATCAGAAAGCACTTTGTGTACTGCATCAACTTCTTTCTCCATCAAATAACCAAGCATCTTATGATCTTTATCGAAGAACTCATCGATTACAGCTGTTGAAGCATGCTTGCGGTGAGCTGTACCAAATGCATCCATAACATAGCAGTCTGCATACGAAGCAAGTTTCTTGGCAAAATCCTTCTGCTTCTTCTTCATCTCCTCTTTTGCCTGAGCGTAAGCCGGATCTTCCTTGTCGATACCTACTGGCTTTCCTTCTTCCTCTGCATAGAAACGGAGATTCTCCAAAAGCAGTGCCTCACCAGCCTTGAGTTCAGCCACTTCCTTATCTGCATTAGCACAGTCTGAAGCAAATTTTACATCTACACCAAGTGCATCTGATACGTTCTTTACGATCTGACTAAGTGACAGTTTTGGATTCACCTTGCCTTTTGGTTTACCCATATGGCTCATCATGATAAGTGCACCACCGTCAGAAAGTACTTTCTTTAATGTTGGGAGGGCACCACGGATACGTGTATCATCTGTTACATTTCCATTCTCATCCAATGGTACATTAAAATCAACGCGCACGATTGCCTTTTTTCCGGCAAAGTTGAAATCTTCGATTTTCATAATTCTTTGTTCTTTATGTTTTATAAAACTTATTTTTTCCTTTTCTAAGATTTATAAGTTGTATTTATTACATCTTATATTGCAAAAGTACAAAAAATGTTCGTCTTTTTGAAGCTTAATATTTAATATTTTACGAATTTTGACACGAAATACAACCAAATGTAAAACTGATATTGCAAAAGATAGGCATTTGAGTTATACTTTTCTTCTTTTTGGGTATTTAACTTTGTTGATTCAGTTTGGCTGAAACGAGATTCGTAAGTTCTACAAACTGTTCTATCGATAGTTGTTCCGGACGCTTTGTCATCAGCTCATGGGTAAAGAATTCGTCTGATGTCTCCAGGCCGTTGAGTATCTGTCGAAGTGAAACTCTGAGCATTTTCCGGCGCTGGTTAAAGACTGTCTTTACGACGCGCTTAAACAATGTTTCATCACAACCAAGTTTGCTGACATTATTACGCGTCATACGAATAACTGCACTCTTTACCTTTGGCGGTGGATTGAATACGTTCTCGTCTACGGTAAAGAGATATTCCACATCATACCAGGCTTGTGTCAGTACACTCAAGATTCCATATTGCTTGTTGCCTGGCTTTGATGCCATACGCTGCGCCACTTCGCGCTGTATCATTCCTGTACAACAAGGTATGAGATCGCGATTGTCGAGCATCTTGAAGAATATTTGCGACGAAATGTCATACGGATAATTACCGGTAAGGACAAACTGTTTACCGTCAAATACTTTATTTAAATCCATACGCAGAAAATCCTCACCTATTATATTATCACGAAGCATTGGATATGCCTCGTTTAGATAGGCTACTGATTCACGGTCGATCTCGACGACCTTCACAATACGGTTCTTTGCTGTCAGGTATTGCGTAAGCACGCCCATTCCCGGTCCCACTTCAAGTATCGGTATCTCTGGGCACGCATCTACTGTATCGGCAATACCCTTTGCTACGTTAAG
>CALAWF010000121.1 GCA_937894665.1 uncultured bacterium
GTATCAAATGCAAGAGAACTTTTTCCTGAACCTGAAACTCCGGTAAATACTACTAATTCATTTTTCGGGATTTCTAGTGATACGTTTTTTAAATTATGCTCTTTAGCTCCAACTATTTTAATCTTATCTGCCATAATACTTATATTATTATACGAGAATAAATCATTTTCAAATAAAACTTACAACGGTTCCAATTGTGCGGTGAAAACATTGATTTGTAGGTCTTTTTACACAGATAAAATTTAGTGATTTACAAAATTTCAAAAAAATGGTATAATGTATCTATTCTAGCCAAAAATGAGTAATAAATATTTCCGAGTATGAAAGGAACTATTTATTATGGGTAAAAAATCAAAGTATCCGGAATATTCAACCGGAACAATAACAGTAAATGGGAAAACTGTTGCATCCACAACGAGGGATAAAAATAACAATGTTGTAGGTTCCAGCTACAATATGTCAAATGCCGAAAAGAAAATATATAATTCAATTCAGAATAATTTGTATAATTCTCTGAACGGTTTGTTTGATATTACTGATGAAAATAAAAAAGAGTGGAATAAACAGTTGAATGCAATAAAAGAACAAGGTATTCAACAAATAAATGATGTTTATACTCCTATGGAAACAAATTTGAGAAATAATATTGCAAATCGTTTTGGAAATTTGGATAACTCTGTTTTCTTGGATAATTTGAATGAAATAACAGATAAAAGATCTCAAGCCGTATCCGATTTAAGTAACACATTACTTTCTACTCAAAATGAGTTGTATAGTAATGAATTGAGTAATAGAATCAATAGTATTTCGTTTTTGAATAATTTGAACGCCGCAATGAATAATAATATTTTGAACTTTACAAATGCGGCAATGAATAATTCAACCTCAGGTAATAATTATAATAACAACGCTTATAATGCAACCAATTCAGGAGGACTTTGGTCAAATATGCTTCAAACCGGAAATACAATAATAAGTGCTGCAGGTACGGCTGCAAAATTTATGAAGAAATAAAAGATCATAGTGGTGGTGCGTTTTTCGCACCACGGCATAATTAAAGGCAAAATCCTCTTTGCTCTCTTATTAAATATATGTAAAGAAATATTACAAATCTTCTAAACATGTGAAATTATCTACTATATATATACTTTATATATATAAGATAACTAATAAGAGGATGAGCTTATGGCACATATGTCTTTCGGTATTCAGAATGATCAAATACGCTACACACCACGTGGACCACAACAAACGAGATCTGGTGTAAATTGGAAAAGTGGTGGATGTGGACCTATTTTCCAACAGAATACTATGAATGTTACTTATGAAGCTCCTACCACTCCTTGGGATACAACTGCGGGTAAAGTTTCTCTATGGACGGGTGCTATTTCTGGTGGTTTGAGTTTCTTGGCTCGTGGTATGCAAACCTTAGGTTTAACAAAATTCCCATTCGTTCAAAGATTTGTACAATCATTTGGTAATCAATCTATGACATATCCGTCTTATGGTATGGGTGGTTACACTAATCCATTAGGTATGGGAGGATATAGTCCATATCTTGGAGGTTGTACAAATACGTATGGAATGTTGAATACAGGCATGCAACAAACTTCAACAGCTGCTAATCCAAGTGAAGCTCAAATGTTAAAAGGTATTTATTCTCAATATAATGTAATGCCAAAAGGCGATGGTAAATATATATTATCCAAAGGCGATGGAACTTCTATGGAAGGGACATTTGATGAATTAGTAAAAAAATCCCAAGGTGAAACATCTCAGGGGGCAGGTACAAGTTCTACTACATCTTCTCCGTCAACTTCATCATCAACAAATACCCCTGCTACAACTGGCAATGGTATTGCAACTCAGGCTGGAGATGCTAATTCTACACCGGCAACAACAACTAATACAGGAAATGCTGATGGGTCAACCCCAGCAACTCATGCCGCAGATGATTCTCCTCAAGGGGTAAGTTCTGCAAGTGGTGCTAGAAAAACAGGCAATAAAGGTTCTGGAAAAGTAAATGTTCCAAGTGGCTGGTACCGTGCTGATACTCAACATGCTGAAGGTAAATACTTAAAATTAAATAAATGTAAATCTGCAACAGAAGCAATGAACAAAATTTTAAGTGGTAAAATGGATTATTTAAGTGGTACAGATAAAGAGGCTTTAGCAAAAGAACTTGCACATAATAACCCTAGTGTATTTAATAAAGATGGTTCAGTTAAAGCTAATGCCAACTGGGATAAACTAGATGTTCCAAGTGCAAAATATATTAAACAAAAATATGTAAAAAATGTTTCCTATGATTCAAATAGTGGGAAAGTAACATATTCTTCTAAAAAAGGAGGAACATATACTAATGCTTCAACGGTTTCCCGTGCCGGCGGTAAAACTATTAGAGGTAAAAATGGATACTATGTAACATTCTCCAAAGGTGTAGCTCATTATTATGACCCTAACGGGAATGAGATTAAGGATGAAAATGTCTTTAAAGGCAAATGTCCAAATATTTATGCATCTGTTCAAAAGTATATTAAAAAGTAAAAAAAATACGAAAAGATAACTTTTATAAGTTATCTTTTCTAATATTATCTAAAATTTTTACACCTAACAAATGATATATTAAAGAACAATAAAAATACTTCCGACACTTTGAAAAAAGAAAGGAAGTATTTTTATGGCAAAGATTATTGAAAATGAACGTCGGATTATTAAATTATCCGTTGATGATATCTTGAATATCGTGAGAGTGTATCAACGATTGACTAGGGAAAGTTGTTGTTATGAGCATACAAGAGAACTTTTGAGTAAAAATGCAATGTTCATCCCTGAAGATGTATAGAGCTTTGTAATAAAGCATAATCAAATCTTTCAAAAATATTATATTCATAGTATTATGAGGTAAAAAGGATTTATATTATGCAATTTATAGATAAAGCAAAAATTAAAATATCATCAGGCAAAGGCGGAAATGGCGTAGTTGCTTGGCGTCGTGAAAAGTTTGTAGATAAAGGTGGTCCGGCAGGTGGTGATGGCGGAAATGGCGGTAGTGTTTACTTAATCGCCGATGAAGGGCTTTCCACTTTGTTAGACTTTACTTACCGTTCAATTTTTAAAGCTAATAATGGTGAAAATGGTTTTAAAAAGAGTATGCACGGTAAAAGTGCTAAAGATTTGTATTTAAAAGTTCCTGTTGGTACGATTGTAAAAGATTTAAAAACAGGAAATGTAATTGCAGATTTAACCCATCATGAACAAAAGGTTCTTGTTGCAAAAGGCGGAAGAGGAGGAAGAGGTAACACTCACTTCTGTACTCCGCAAAATAGAGCTCCACAGTATTGTGAACCGGGAGAACCAGGAATTGAAAGAGATTTGCAATTAGAATTAAAATTGTTGGCAGATGTAGGACTTTTAGGTATGCCAAATGCAGGTAAGTCAACATTTATTAGTCGAGTGTCTGCTGCAAAACCTAAAATTGCAGATTATCCGTTCACAACAATTATTCCAAATCTAGGTGTTGTTAGAAAATCAACGGGCGACGGCTATGTAATTGCCGATATTCCGGGATTAATCGAAGGTGCATCCGAAGGAGTAGGTTTAGGACATGATTTCTTAAGACACGTAGAAAGATGTCGTTTCTTGTTACATATTGTTGACGGAACGGAAGAAAATCCTATCAATAATTTTAATATTATTAATAAAGAACTTGAAAAATATTCTGAAAAATTAGCAAAACTTCATCAGGTTGTTGCGATTAACAAAATTGATTCAATAGAACCGGAAAGACTTGAAAAGTTAAAGAAACAATTCAAAGATTTAGGTATTGAAGTCTTTTGTATTTCTGCAGTAACTGGTGAAAATTTGGATATGTTGAAACATGAACTTGAAAAAGATGTTGATTCTATCGAAAAACCTACAGTTGATGTTATTGTAGAAGAAGATTTAGAAGCTACAAACAATGACGATGGATGGTGGGAAGTTCATAAATTGAACAAAAATACTTATCTCGTTGATGGTGGTAGAATTTTAAGAATTTCACAAGTTACAGACCCAAGAAGTACAGAACAAGTTATTCGTTTCCAAAATATTATGATTGGTATGGGTATTATGGCTGAGTTGAAACATTTAGGCGTTCAAAACGGTGATACTATTATTGTTGGTAAATTAGAGTTGGAATATTGGGACGATGAAGTTTATAAATAACTTGCAAGAAGTTTTTAAAAATGATAAAATTATTGAGTATAGTAGAAAAGAGGGTTAAAAATTATGGCAAGACTTATTAGACCAACATGGGCTGTTAGATGTGTTCAATCAGGTTGCAAATGCTTGTTTGAAGTTGCTAAACTAGAAGATGGAAAACAACAAGAAGTTGTATGCCCAAATTGTGGTGAACATTATGTTTATCCAATTTATGATAATGATGAAGACGAACAAAAATAACAATGTTTTTTAATAATTCAGACAAAAGATACAACCAATTTAGTGCATATTTGAAGAATAAATTTGGTGCAAAAGTTTATAAAATAACGATTGATGCCGGTTTTTCTTGTCCCAATAGGGATGGTACAATATCCACTGGTGGTTGTATTTTTTGTGATGAAGGTGGAAGTTTTTCGCAAGCACACTCTAATCTTTTGTCTATTGAAGAACAAGTTAACGTTGGAGCAAAAACTCTTCACGATAGATTCAGAGCTGAAAAATTTATGTCTTATTTTCAAGCATATACAAATACTTATAGACCGGTAAATGTGCTTGAAAAGATTTATAAATCTGCTTTAAAACATCCTGATATTGTAGGGCTTTCTATTGGGACTCGCCCGGATTGTGTAGAGAATGACAAATTAAACCTTATTTCAGATATATCAAAAGATTATTACACTTGGGTTGAGTATGGATTGCAATCTATTCATGATAAAACCTTGTTAAAGATTAACCGAGGACACGATTTTAATTGTTTCTTGGATGCTTATGAAAGAACAAAAGAACGTGGAATAAATGTTTGTGTTCATGTGATTTTTGGACTTTGGGAAACTAGAGATGAAATTTTGCAAACAGCAGAAAAACTTGCAGAATTAAAAGTTGATGGGGTCAAAATCCACATGCTTTGTGCTTTGAATGATACTAAACTGGCTAGACTTTATGAAAACAAAGAAATTGATTTCATGTCAGAAGAAGAATATGTTCAGCTTGTTTGTGATTTTCTTGAAATTTTACCGCCGGAAACTACTATACATAGGCTTGCCGGTAATGGGTTGAAGAAAAATTTAATAGCTCCAAGGTGGTTGGGGGCAAAACTTGATTGTTTGAATAAAATAGATAGAGAATTTATCAAAAGAAATTCATTCCAAGGTGCGAAAAACACTTTACAAAACTAATTAAACATGGCATAATGTAGTTGGTACGTTTTGTAAAATTTTGTTAATTAAATTTTAGTGTGATAGCAAAAAATAATATTCACTCGTATTATACGATTGGAATTTATTTTAATTATTGGAGAAATAGGATGTTAACGATTCAGCCAAACTTCACAAATCCTGCATTCAGAGGGGAAAAAACACTCGTAGATCAAGAAACTTACGAAGCAAAAAAGAAATATTATCAGGACAAGCAGCGAGAGTTTAATGAAATTCTTGATGATGAAAATATCCCTGAAGGAATGAAAAAAGGGGCTAAAGTGTGCAAAGTTGCATCTGAAGGTATCCTAGAAGGTTGGGCTGTAGCTTGGGGTGCTTCTAAAGGTGCCAGTATGCTAAAATCTCCAAAAGTAATGAAATTTTTCACAAAATTAACTAAAATGGCTAAACCTGTTGTTTCCGCTATTGGTAAAGGCTTCAAAGCTATTGGTAATTTTGCGGCTGAAAAAGTTGACGTTTTAGCAAAATCTAAATTCGTTGAAAAAATGGATGCAAATAAATTTGGACATGCCGTAATTGAAGGTGTTAAAAAACTTTCTAAGGGTGTTAAATATATTTGCGAAACTGCAAAAGATTTATTCTTAAAATATACAGGCCAGTTGTCTGGAGATACTTATGATAAAGTTGCGGGTGCAACTTCTAAAACATTAGGTGTTGGTGCCGGTTTAGGTGGTGCTTATACCGCTGCAAGAGGCGGAGATAAAGCTGATTCTGTCCGCTCTGTAAATGATTATGCTGATGAAGCAGATTACATAAATGATCAATATGATGATGAGGAAGTGTAATCATGGCAGGTGTTCAAGCTATAAGTTTTACTTCCAAACCTCGTGTGAACCAACCGGTAGATAGAGATAAAAAAGAAAAAGCTCAAGATGTTGCAACTGCTGTTGGTGGTACAGGGTTTGCTGCAAAGGCTAGTAGAATGGCTAGTAAAAGAGGCTTACAACAAGGTGAAAGTACCCTTCAATCTATGATGCAAACTACTCAGAATGTAATGCAGGGTACTAGTCGAACCATCAAAGAATCTAAAGGTCTTGCAGCTTCTTTCAAAAGACATTATAAAATGTTTAAAGGAGATGCGATAAAATTCTTTTCAAAATGGAAAGATAGCAAAATTCTTGGTCCAATTATAAAAAGTCCGGTTATTAAAGGCATTGCTTCCGGATTTGGTGGTATCCTTGCTGTATTTGTATTGATTTCCGGTGTAAATAGAGCTATCGAGAATGGCGAATTGGCGTTCAATGATTTAAAAAATCAGTATAGCAAATATTCCCACTAAATGAAATAAAAATTGTTAAATGTAAGAAATCGTGCTAAACTTCAATTATGCACGATTTTTTATTGAAAGAACTTGTAACTGAAGATATAGAACAAGAGTTAAAAAATATAGGTTTTGATAAAACTTATACACATTTTGCAAAAAGTAAATTTGAGTATAAGAATTTTAAAATTTTTAATTTGAGTCCTGCTCAAGCTAATATATTAAAGCAGACCGCAATTTCTGTAGGTGCGGATTGTGGCACTCATAGAGAAGTTATTACGGGCAAAATTGAAAATTCTTCCTGTATTCTTGGCGGAAGTTATTCTCAATTTATTAAAATTTCTAAAAAACTTCAAGCTCAACCTTTTGGTTTGAAAATTTTAGGTCAAATGTTAGAACAGCAAGTTTTAGATTTGAAAAGTCCCGCTAAAACTAAAATTATGGGTGTATTGAATGTTACAATGAACTCTTTTTCAGATGGTGGAGAGTTTTATGATTTTGAAAAATCTATCAAACATTTGCACGAGTTGATTGAAGATGGGGCAGATGTAGTTGATATTGGTGCTGAATCTACAAAGCCTTATTCTACACCTGTTTCTGCCAAGTCTCAATTAGAAAAACTTATTCCGATTTTAGAGTATATAAAATCGGAAAATATCACAATCCCTATTAGCATTGATACTAGAAGTTCGATTGTAGCCCAAAAATGTATTGAACTGGGGGCAGATATTATAAATGATGTTTCCGGATTTGATTATGATGAAAAAATGGTAGATGTTTTATCAAATAATCCTGATGTAAAGATTGTTATTCAACATTCTCAAGGTAATCCTGAAAATATGCAAAAATCTCCGCATTATTGCAACTTGATGGATGAAATTTTTATAAATTTAAAAAATAAAGTTGATTTAGCCCTTTCAAAAGGGATAAAAAAAGAAAATATTATAATTGATCCCGGAATAGGTTTTGGTAAAACGAAAGAACATAATTTTGAAATCCTAAGCCGTTGGAAGGAATTAAAAACTATCGGATGTCCTATTTTGATTGGACTATCTCGTAAAAGTTTACTCGGTATGCCGGATGCGACAAATGAAGAGAAAGATATTTATACTCTTGCATTAGATAGTATTTTGATGCAAGAAAAAGTTGATTATATTAGAGTTCATAATGTTAAAATCCATAAAACTTTTCAAAATATTATGGGCTAATCTTTCTGTTTAATTTACATAAATTTAAGTTATTAAAATAATGATTTTATGTCAAATCTTACAACGGGTAAAATTGTATTATTTTTAATATTAGTGTCTTCAGGCTTATATTGTCTTTGGTCTTTTTTTACTCATACTTATATCAGAGCAGAGTTCAATAAAATGGATCCAATGCCATCTCGAATGGGTGTTTATTATAAGGGTTACAAACTTGGTACAACAAGAAAGCTAAAGATTTCTAAGGATTTTAAAACGACTTATTTATACATAACGCTTAATCAACGTGGACTTCAACTTCCTAAAAATATCACAGCAAGAATTAAAAATTATAATGAAGATACAAAGTATGTGGATTTGATTTATCCAGCTTCTCCAATGCTGAAATATATTTCAACTGGCGATACAATAAAAGGAGAGTCCGGTTTTACGTTCAGTGGAATTTCGGATATTAACCAAGCTCACTTAGACGATTTGTCAGAAAAGGGAGGGGATTTATTGAGTTCGGCAAAGAAAACAACGGATTCTTTAACGGAAATGTTTAATCTTGTAACCGATATTTTAGATGAAAATAGAGAAAATATTCACTCTTCCACAATCAGTTTAAAAAATGGTATGGCAAATTTAGAAAAAACAACTGCTCATTTCAAGTCCATGTCCGAAAAGGTTAATGATGGAATCACAAAACAAAATATCCAAAATAGTATAAAAAATATTGAAGAATTGACTGCAAATTTAACTAATTCTTCTAAAAATTTTATTTCAATTTCCGGAAATTTTAATAAATCCAGTCAAGATTTTTCAGTTTTAGTTCCAAAGTTGAGTGTCCTTATTGATGCTGTTCATCTTGTTGTTTGTAACGTTAATGATATTGTTGTTGGGCTTAAAAAGACTCTTCAACAAAAATTTGGAGGGGCTAGAATAATTTTTGGCAAGCCTATTAAATAATTATCTAGTCTGATGCGTAAGCATCTCCAATTGTATCAATCGCTTCAACTTTAATATCTGTAATCAATTCAGAATAAGAAATAACAACAATTGTTGGAATGTGTCTTTCTAGTAATTGAAATAATGGTAATCTGATTCTTGGTGAACACAAAACAACCGGTTGTTTTCCGCAAGTTTGGTGTGCTCTCATTAGAGTTGTTGCTGTTGTTTCGATTAGTTCCTGAACTTGGACAGGGTTAAGTAAAAACATTGTACCTAACTCTGTTCTTTGGCAACTATCATCAAGAGTTTTTTCCCATTCCGGAGATAAGGTCAAGGCATATAAGACTTTATCATCTTGAACGTTAGACAAACATATTTGACGACCTAAAGCTGCACGTAATCTTTCAGATAGAATATCCGGTTCTTTTGAAAATCTTGCATAATCACAAAGTCTTTCAAATACGAAAATAATATCTTTAATGGAAACTTTTTCTCTAATCAAGTTAACAAAAATCTTTCTCAAATCACTTGTTGAAATGATTGTCGGAACAAGGTCATTAACAAGTGTAGGGTCTTGAGAACGTACAAGTTCCATAAGTTTAAGAACGTCGGTTTTTGTCATAACTTCATCAACGTGTTTTCTTACGCATTCTTGCAAGTGCGTAACAATAACGTCTGTTGCATCAACTGCAGTAACAAGTCTTGCGGATTTTGCATCTTCTTGAGAAATCCAATATGCTTGAGTTTGATATGTTGGGTCAATACCAATAATAGCATCTTCCGGAACTTCTTTTTTCATTGAATCCCACTGATCGGCAATTACCATGAATTTCCCCGGATAAACATATCCTGTTGCAACAGTGTTACCACGAATAGAAATCATATATTCGTTTGCATCTAATGCAGAAGAGTCCATAATTCTTATGTTTGGCAAAATATAACCGAGTTCATCTGTAACTCTCTGTCTTAAAGCTGCAATTTTTGCTAACAATTGACCTTCTTGGTCAGGGTCTGCAATTACAAGCAAATTAGAGCCTACTTGCAAACTTAAAATATCAACCCCTAAACGTTCATACATTCTGTTAGGGTTAACCAAGTCTTGCATATTTTGTCTAACATTTTCTAACTGTCCTAATTGAGATTGAACATCCGCATTGATTAAAACTTGGAAGCCTGCAACAAATAATCCAACTGCAAAAAGTAAGAACGGTAGCCAAGGTAATCCTGTCCAATGCCCTGTGAATGCAAGTAAGAGCAAGAAACCTGCAGCAAAGAATAAAGCGTAAGGTTTACTTGTAATCTGTGCTGTAACATCTGAACCTAATGATGGGCTGGCAGCAGAAGCACGAGTCATGAAAATACCTGCC
>CALAWF010000122.1 GCA_937894665.1 uncultured bacterium
TCTTCTCACGTTGGTCAATATTTCAGAGCTAATACTTTGGAAGATGTAACAATCAATGGTGTAACTTATCCTTGTGGTTCAACTGTTACAGGTCAAGTTGTTGAAGTTATCAGACCTTCAGGCTGTGAAAAGGGTGCATTGAAATTAGCCTTTACCGAAATCAAAAATGGTGATTGCAAAACAAAATTGCCTAAACAAATTTTGCAAGCTCAAGTTAACAAATCAAAAAATGTTAACCCTGTAGCTAGAGTGGTTGAATTACCATTCACTTGGGCAGGTTCATTGATTGGTGTTGTTGGTAGAACAGCAGGCGGTATCTTAACAACAGTTGGTAACGCTGCCGAAAATGTTTCTAATGATGCCGGTTATATGTTAGGTCATGCTTTCCAAGGACAATTCGGGGCTTCAGCTAGAAGTTTAGGCGATGGTTTATACCAAACCGTCAAGGCTCCTGTTGACGTAACTAGAACTGCTTTATCAGGTACTATGGGCTTATTCCAAACTACCGGTGATGAATTTGCTTACCTTGTTGACCCTCGTGGATACAAAATATCTGCGGTTAATCCAAGAGAACACATTACTATCGCTTTCGGATGTAATGAATAGTGCAAAATAGTTGATATTCATCACTAAAAGAGGGGGGACTCGGAAAAATTTCCGAGTCCCTTTGTTTATATCCAGTATATAGCATATTATTAATAATTAAATTGTAAACAAATGTAACAGAATATCTTAACTCTGAAATTAGACAAAATCAAAATACTTTATATAAGTAAGAGAGAACAAAATAAGAAGAGGTGAACGAATATGGCTGTTTCAAATTTACAAGAAAAACTGTTATTCTATACACAACAAAAAAGTTTAATTAGTTCAAAATTATCAAATATTCAAATGCAACAATTATCAGCAACAAAGGATTCTGCTGCTAAACAACAGGCATATAACCAACAGTTACAAGCATTATATTATGATGAAGATTATGGCTACGGCACTGAAGAATATTCAGAAATGTTGCTTCAACTTCAAAATGAACACGAGTTTGAATTATCAACCTTAAACTCTTGGGAATCTGAATTAGACTTGCAAAAAGAAAATTTGGAAACTCAATTGAATGAAATTACCGGTTATGAATCAGCTTGGCAAAAATTATTGATGACAAATATTAAGAACGAATTTTCATATGGAGGGACTAGCAGTAAATAGAAACTAAAAATTAAATAGTCAGAAGAGACAAAAAGAGCGGATTTAATAAATCCGCTCTTTTTGTATTTAAAATTATTGGTCTAAAACTATGCTTTAGCACCTGATTTAGAAATAATTTCTTCTTCAATGTTCTTAGGAACTTGTTCGTAGTTGTGGAATTCCATAGAGAATGTACCACGACCTTGAGTGTTTGATCTCAAGTCTGTAGCGTAACCGAACATGTTAGCCAATGGAACAAGTGCTCTAACGATAACGTTTCCAGTGTTTCCTTGAGGTTCTTGACCTTCAACACGACCACGTCTTCTTGAAATATCACCGATAATTGTACCAGTGAATTCATCAGGAATTTCGATTTCAACTTTCATCATTGGTTCTAAGATGCAAGGTTGAGCTTTTCTACAACCTTCTTTGATAGCCATAGAACCGGCAATTTTGAATGCCATTTCTGATGAATCGACTTCGTGGTAAGATCCATCGTAAAGTTCAACTTTAACGTCAATCATTGGATAGCCAGCTAAGATACCGCCTTCAAGAGCTTCTTCCATACCTTTTCTTGCCGGTTCGATGTATTCTCTAGGAATTGCACCACCAACGATTTTGTTTTCGAATACGAATCCTGAATTTTCTTCAGCTGGTGAAATTCTAACTTTAACGTGTCCATATTGACCTTTACCACCTGACTGACGGATGAATTTAGAATCTTGATCAGCGTTTCCTCTGATAGTTTCACGGTAAGCAACTTGTGGTTTACCGATGTTAGCTTCAACTTTGAATTCTCTCATCATACGGTCAACGATGATGTCTAAGTGAAGTTCACCCATACCAGAGATGATTGTTTGACCAGTTTCTTCATCAGATTTAACTCTGAATGATGGATCTTCTTCAGCAAGTTTTTGAAGAGCGATACCCATTTTGTCTTGGTCAGCTTTTGTTTTTGGTTCGATAGCAACTGAAATTACAGGTTCTGGGAATGTCATTCTTTCCAAGATAATTGGAGCTTTTTCATCACACAATGTATCACCTGTTGTTGTATCTTTCAAACCAACTGCTGCACAAATGTCGCCTGCGTAAACTTCTGATTCTTCAATTCTTTGGTCTGCGTACATTCTAACCAATCTGGCAATACGTTCTTTTTTGCCGTTTGTAGCGTTTAGAACATAAGAACCTGATGTGATTTTACCAGAGTAAAC
>CALAWF010000123.1 GCA_937894665.1 uncultured bacterium
AAATGGTTATAAAGTTGTTCGAGATGGTGTAGAATCTTATACAACTGTCCAACGCCAAGAAAAAATGCAAAAATCACAAGGTAAAGTGTTAGAAAAACAGAAAAAAGCTGAAGATAAGCAAGTTGTAAATGCAATAAAAGAAGAAGGGAGGTATAATCTTAAGAGTTTAAAAGATGATTATAATTCTGATCTCAGAGATTATAAAAAGCTCCAAACTCTCAAAGGTTCAACTGAGGATACAACCGCTTTGGATGAGGCTTATGAAAAATATTTGCATGATCAGTGGGCAAAAGATGTTATAAAAACTCAAAAGGAAATTGATAAAACCCAACGTAATTTAGATAAAACAAATCAAAAAATAGAGAAGATTAATTCTAATTTGCAAGATTTATCCGGAGGTCAAGTTAAGCCTCTAGAGAATTCTGATACTCCTCAATAAGTTTTAATTTTTGAATTCTTGTCAGTTTATGTTTAATTCTATATTCTTCTTTCAGGGCATCATTTTTAGTTTCAAATTCTTTTGTATAAACTATTTCAGTAGGTTTATTTGCCCTTGTGTATTTTGCACCTTTCCCTTCTTTGTGTTGTTCAAATCTTTTTTCAACATCATCGGTATATCCGCAGTATAAGGTGTTTCGTTCAGTTCTTAGGATATAAACAAAATGTTTTTTATTCATAGATTTATTATAGTATATTTTAAGCAAAATATCTTCATTTTTGTAGATTTTTCCTATATTTGGTATAAACTGAACTTATGATAAAAAAATATGCGATTTGTTATAACAGTTCAATGAAAAATTCCGAAGAAGTTATGTCTGAATTGAAGCAGCTTCTTTTAACTCATAATGTCGTGGCAAATGTTCTTGATATTGATAATTTGCAATCCGGTTATGATTTTGCATTTGTAATTGGGGGCGATGGTACAATTTTAAAAGTTGCGAGATTTTATTCCAAATTTGATACTCCTATATTTGGGGTTAATTTAGGGCGTCTTGGCTTTTTGTCTCAAGCCTCAAGAGAAAATCTTTCTGATGCTGTTGAACAAATTCTTTCCGGAAATTATAAAGTTGAACAAAGAATTATGCTATGTGCAAATGATTATGTTGCTTTGAATGATTTTGTTGTTAAAGGCTCGGAGTCTTCTCGTACTTCTCGTTTATCATTAGAAATTAATGGAAAATTTGTTTGTGAATATTTAGCAGATGGAATTATTATTTCAACTCCTACGGGTTCAACTGCCTATGGCATGGCTGCAGGTGGTCTTGCTCCAAATATTGATGTTTTGGCAATTGTTCCTATTTGTCCACATACTTTTTCTGCTAGACCAATTGTTGTAAGTGCTGAGGATTCAATAAAAATTTTATCATCTCCCAATAAAGAATATAAAGTAAGTGCTGACGGTCAGAATGTCTTTTCTTTTAGTGATGATTTAATTATTCGAAAATCTTCTTTTTCTGCAAAATTAGCATTATTAAATGGAAATGACTTTTATTCTGTACTGAGAAATAAATTACACTGGGGACTTTCTCCTGCATGCGTAGATAGAGATTAAAGATAATATTAATTTTTTGTCATAATTAGCCTAAAATTATTGTACTTTTTCCCTATTTAAAATACTATATTGTTATAATTACATAATTAGTAGTTATATGTTTTAGGAATAAAAGTAATATTACAATTTAAGAGGTAAATAACGTGGAAAATATCGTTTCAGACATCTTTGCAAAAAAAGATGACCCGTCAAACAATCAAACTTCAAGACTTGGTGCTAACCCAACTAATATTAAAGTTGTTGGTGTTGGTGGCGGTGGCGGCAATGCTGTTAACCGAATGATTAGATCAGGACTTTCAGGTGTTGAATTTTGGTTAATGAATACAGATTTACAGGTTCTTGTTGACGGTCAAACTAAGAATCGTATTCAATTAGGTTCTGCTTCTACACAAGGTTTGGGTGCCGGTGGAGATCCTTCAGTAGGTGAAAAGGCTGCAGAAGAAGCTCAACAAGAAATTACTCAAGCTCTTGAAGGTGCTGATATGGTATTTATCACTGCAGGCATGGGCGGAGGTACCGGTACTGGTGCAGCTCCTGTAGTTGCCAGATTAGCTAAACAATTGGGCATTTTGACTATTGCTGTTGTTACTAAACCATTTACTTGGGAAGGTAAGAAAAGACAAAATCAGGCAAATGCCGGTATTGATAAATTAAAAGAATCAGTTGATGCAGTTATCGTTGTTCCAAATGATAAATTGCTTCAAGTTGTTGATAGACAAGTTTCTCTTCAAGAATCATTCATTATTGTTGATGAAGTATTGTTGAGAGGTGTTCAAGGTATTTCTGATATTATCACTGTTCCAGGTATCATCAACGTTGACTTTGCTGATGTTAAGACTGTTATGCAATCATCTGGTTCAGCTCTTATGGGTATCGGTAGAGCTCAGGGGGAAGGTAGAGCTGTTAAAGCTGCTCAACAAGCTATTAACTCTCAACTTCTTGAATCTTCAATCAATGGTGCTTCTGGTGTAATTGTTAACATTACTGGTGGTCCTGATATGGGTATTCACGAAATCAGTGATGCTGCTTCAATTATCCACGATGCTGTATTGGATGATGCAACTGTTATTATTGGTACAGCTGTTAATGAAAATATTCAAGGTGAAATTCAAATTACTGTAATTGCTACAGGTTTTGAATTGAAAAATAATGCATCTTCATCATTGAAGTTTGGGGATTCTACTAATGGATCAAGTCCGGATGCTCCACAATTAAATGCTGCGGATTTCTTCTCTGGTGCATTTAATACTCAAACAAAATCAATTCTATCTGACGGAAATAGAAATTTCACCAATATTGAAATCCCTGATTTCTTGAAAAGATAGTTAAAATTATAAATGTGTAAAAAGAGTCGGTGATTATTCAAAATCCCGACTCTTTTTTTTATTCACTTAAAATTGATAGGTTCATTATTTCTATATCATCATAGTCAATGTGGTCGCTTGGCATCATATTTTGTCCTGTTTTAATTGTAATTTGGTTTTTCCCATCTGCAAGTATTAATGAATTTGGAATTTTAACTCTTTGTCCATCTCCATTGACTTGTAATTCTCCAATTTTTCGACCATTAAAGTATATTTCTGCAGGACTGGAGTATGCTCCTCCTTTTATTCTATTTTGTCCCATTGCTTTGGCTAGTTTAGTGTCTAACCCGACAATGGAGCCTATTACAAGGTAATTTGTACTTCGTTTTGCATTCTCGGTCATAATAAAATCTTTAGAATAATACGGACCGCTTGATTTTAACCTAAATTCACCTGCATTAGCTGAATTTTTTGAATAACTGTTATCTCCAAGGTGAATAATTTCAGAATCAAGGGATATATCTGCAGATTCACTTTTTGCAATTTCTATTTTCATTGGATTATTTAAACTTTGTCCATTATTGATTGTCAATGAAAAAGGTCTATAACCTTCTTTTTCTACATTCATGATTGTTGGTTGAGTTATTTTGATATTGTCAAGTTGAAAATTTCCATTCCCATCGGTATATGTTCTATAATTTTTCTGGGGTATTGAAATTTTTGCGAATTCAATACCTTTCTTTGTCTGGGCATCAACAACTTGATTGCTGTCTTGTTGACCAACTTTTGTTACTCCACCAGTGAATGTAGTTGCGTTAGCAGATAAGTTTGAAAAAATTATTATTGACAATATAAAATAAATAAAAGGTTTCATACAATTTTTATCTTATATTTTATAAATTTTTCCTATTCAACAACTGTATTGTTCTAGTGTAATAATATAATTGAAAAAAGTTCTTGAAAAATAAAATTTATTTGGTATTATTAATTTATGAAAACTGAATAAGCCGATGTGATGGAATTGGTAGACGTGCTAGACTCAAAATCTTGTGAGGTTCAACCCTCGTGCCGGTTCGACCCCGGCCATCGGCACCATAAAAGAGACAAGTTTAACTTGTCTCTTTTATTTTGGTTGTGTAACAAATTTTTAATACTTTGGCAATAATAAAATTTTGCAACCTTATATAAAATACAACTTGAACGGTAGGTATAAATAATGAATATTCAAAAAATTGTAGCAAGTTCAGAAAAAGTAGGTATGAAATTGGTAGATGATACTAATTTCCAACATTATACAAAAGAGGGAAAAAATATTAAAAAATTTCTGGGAAATGAAGCAGAACTTATTGATAATTTAATTGTTCATTCCGAAGCAAAGGCAAATATGAACAAAGCGTTATTAAATATTAAAAATTTCAAAAAATAATTTTATAGGCATAAAATAAAAAAAATGGGATTGAATGAATTTTCAATCCCATTTTTTGGGTTGTCTTTCAGTTGGATATTATTCTTGAAGTTTTTTATTTTACTTGGCTTGGTGTTTCAACAGCTTTTGTTTCTGGTTCTTTTTTCTTGTCTTTTTTGAATATCAAATCCATTACTGGGTGAAGTATTATTTGAGATAAAATAGGGGCACAAAGTGCTAGAATAAATACTGTAGAACCAATTGAACTTAATTCATGAACACCTTTCCCGAGTTTATAGTCTGGATTTTTGTGAACAAGGTTTGCTAGTTCTTCTCTAAGTCCTTTTTTATCTTCTTTTGCTGCTTTGTCTATTTTTTCTTGGAATGAATCATACAAATCAAGTTTTCTTAGTTGCTCTTTTGTATTAAAGAAATGTTTTTTAATAAACTTATAAGCGGGTTTTTTGACTTTGTTTATAAATCCTAAGTACAAACCTAAGCAAAATGATTGATATAATAATTCTTTTGTTGCCGCATATTTTTTTGAACGACCGTTAGCATTTTTATCAAAATATATAAATGTTGGTCTTCCTAGAGCTTTTAATGTTGTTTCAACTGAGATTGCACAAATTGTATTTTGGGCAAATTCTGCTGCTTTAGGGTTTGTTAATAATCTTTTTATTGGGGATGTTGTTGCTTGTGTTATTGGTTTAACTTCCATAATTTACACTCGCATTTCTGCACGATAATACGGCATGCTTGTACCTACTGTTGAGTAGTAGTTTAAACTTTTAGGACCATTTGTTTTTTTGTTTCCAGTTGGCTTATTAATAACTTCTGGATTCTTTATATTTGGGGCTGTTGGAGCAGAATCTGAAGTTGCATTTGGGTCATAATTAGGCATTAATTTTTTCATGATAGGTGGCATTCCTAAATTACAAAATTTCGGAACAAAGTATCCTGCTGCAAGGCATATTCCTAAGAAAGATAATATTGCATTTGCATGTTTATACTCAATTGTTCCTTTTTTAGCAACAAATTTAGTTAAACTTTCTGCAAGTAGCCCCATGCTCATTGTTGTTGGAACTCCGATAAATTCGGTCATTAATTCTCTTAGTGCGGCATATTTTCTTGCGTCCGGTTTTTCTTTTTTATCGGTAATACTTAAAATTGGTCTGACTGTGCCTTTCCCACAGGCTATTGCCATTACCGTATAGATTGGCTTGTTATTTTCGCCCAGCCTTTGGCATACTTTTTGGATAAATGACATTTTTCATACACTATCTTTTATTTATTGTACCTATTACACTTATATTCTAAATCTATAAAAACCAATTGCAACTTAGTATTTCTCTATTGTTAAGAGATATATACTAAAATAAGTAAAAAAAAAATATAACTTAAAGTCTTTTTTTATAGATGTTTAGTTAGTTCCAATTTCTTAATATTTTGAGGAATATAATTACTGCTTTTTTATTTACACTTTGTGTATGCTAAAACGTTATTTTATAATTATGGTTTCACTTATTACTATAGTCGCTTATTTTGATTTAATAGACAGTTTAAATCATATAGATAAGATTATTGCGGAAATGATAAGTTTAGAGCCCTAAAATTCAAAGATAAAATCATCTGTTGGATCTGATGTATTGGCTTGTCCTTCATCAAGTTCTTTTATCATTTGCGGGGTGATTAGATGTTCTAGTGCATTTGGTACAAACTTCTTTTCTTCTGGTTGGTCAGTAGTATTTTGTTTATTTACATTAAAAGTTCTGACATCTCGTGGAAAAAATCTAAGATGAATATTTTGTGAAATATTTTGTGAAATATTATTTTTTGAATATTGTTTAATCTTTTCTAATTGAGATGCTGCTTGAGCTTGATTTTGTGCTAAAAAATATCCATTTGTATCGGTTACGTTTTTTGAAAACTTACTACTCCACATGACAATATCATTTACATTGTCTGTTAGTACTGCTGTGGTTTGAAGGTTGTAAGGTTTTGTTGTTTTGAATGCGTTTGCAATTTCCAAAACCTCCCATAAATCTCTTTTGTTATTATTTTGTGTAGTTACAGAACTTGAAATTAATAAAATTGATTTTACATTAAATTTTTGGGAAATTTCTTTAAGTGTTTGAAAATCTACATTATTTGTAACGGCATATTTTTCAAGCATATTTTCGGTTTGATATTTAAGAGTTTCATTATGTGCAAGTGTTTGTCTTATGTTAGATAAATTTTTTGCTTTTATCGATTTATATTCGA
>CALAWF010000124.1 GCA_937894665.1 uncultured bacterium
GTTTTCTGCGGTGTAATATCTCATCAGTGTTCTTGCTGTCATAGGTGAAAATCCCATAAATAAAAATGGAAGAATATCATTTTCTCGTCCTGCATCAATAAATTTTTGGGCTTCTCTTAGGTACATTTCTTTTTCTGGTAAAATATTGAAAAAGTGTGCCAAATCAATTGGTGCAGTAATTATAAAACTTTCAATATCATCGTTTGGAGTGTTGGCAAGGTAGTTAATAATTTTGTTTGAACCTAGGGAATGTCCAGCTAAAATTATCTTTTTAAATCCTTGTTCTTTTGCATAATTTACGTAAGAATCGACATCCTCATAAGCTATTGAAAAATCATCTGTAACAACACCGGTTGTAGTTTGTTTATGAGTGATTGTATTTGAATAGCTGATAAATGAAAAAGCATCCATTGCATGACCTGCAATAAAAGCAATACCATTTTCTTCAAGTTTTTTGCCTGTTGCAGGTAAGAGTTCGTTTTGAAATACATTGGAACAAATTCCGCTCATCATTATAACTACGGTGTCCATTGAGTTGTTGCCCCACATTGCACCTTTTAAAACTATTCCTCTCGGGGTTTGTACATTTATAATTTCCATTTAATTAATACCTTTCTTATTTTATAATTTTACTCCTTGATAGTTACTATCAGTCAATAATTTTTGTGAAAAGTTTCTTAATATTTTGTAAAAATAGGCTGTAGAGTTTTTGAAAAATAGTATAAAATATAAGTATAGATTATCGTTTTCAGAGGAGTTTTTTAATATGAGAAAAATCATGTTTTTGTGGCTTTATGTAGTTGCTATTGTAGCCTCTTTAGGTGGTTTGTTATCCGGTTATGATACTGGGGTAATTTCTGGGGCATTATTATTTATTAATGATTCTTGGCATTTGTCTGATTCAATGCAGGGAATTGTTGTTAGTTCTGTACTGATTGGTGCTGTTATTGGAGCTGCGACAAATGGTGTTTTAGCAGATATTTTTGGCCGAAAGAAAATTATTATGGCAACGGCTGTAATTTTTATTTTGGGTTCAATTCTTTGTGGTTTTGCTCCTAATGTTTATGTGCTGATTGCTTCAAGAATTTTGGTTGGACTTGCTGTTGGGATTGTTAACTTTGTTATCCCACTATATTTATCAGAAATTTCTCCAAAAGTTATTAGAGGAACTTTAGTTTCTTTGTATCAATGGGCAATTACGGCGGGTATTTTGTTTTCTTATTTTATCAATGCGGCATTTGCAAATGCTGTTTATAGTTGGCGTTGGATGTTGTTAGCAGGAATTCTTCCAGGGTTGATATTACTTGTAGGAATGAGTTTGATGAGTGATACTCCTCGTTGGCTTGTAAGTAAAAATCGAGATGAAGAAGCTAAAAAAGTCTTCGAAAAAATTGATCCAAATGCTGATGCTGAAGCTGAAATTGGAGAAATTAAAAAGACATTGAATGTTGAAGCTGAGGGTTCAAATAAAAAATTTAGATTTAAAAAGTGGATGATAATGCCATTTGTCGTTGGTATTGGTATTATGTTTGCTCAAATTTGTACAGGTATAAATACAATAATTTACTATGCTCCAACGATTTTCAAAACTGCCGGTTTTGATTCGAATTTGAATGCAATCTATGCAACAACTGGAATTGGTGTTATAAACTTTTTGATGACAATTGTTGCGGTATTCTTTACTGATAGATTGGGCAGAAAACCGTTATTGTATTTTGGTTTAACCGGAGTAATGCTAAGTTTAGTCGCATTAGGTTGTGCGTTTGCCTTTTCAAGTGTTTTAGGCGATAGTTTGAAATGGGTTGCAGTTGGCAGCTTAGTTACTTATATTATCTGTTTTGCAATGAGTTTAGGACCTATTGGTTGGATTATTGTTTCAGAAGTTTTTCCTCTAAAAATAAGAGGAGTGGCAATGAGTATTTGTACTGTTTCAAATTTTGCATTTAACTTCTTTGTTGTTGGCAGTTTCCCGATTTTAATCCATAGAATTGGTGGAGCTTATACCTTCTGGGGTTTTGCGGTTGTATCATTACTCTGTATTTTGTTTGTTTACTTCTTTGTTCCGGAAACGAAAGGAATTTCTTTAGAACAAATTGAGTCAAATTGGTTACATGGTGTAAATCCAAGAGATTTTGGAAAAGTTGATAATAAATTTTAAAAATATAATAAACGGGCTGGATTTTTAAATCCAGCCCATTGTGAATTTAACCAACTTTTTCATTTGGAGCCATTTTGTTCATTGGATTCCACGAATCTTCAAGATTATTTTTGATTAAGTTTTTGTAGAAGTTTTCTTTGAAGTCAAGGAGTTCCAATTGCTTTTTGAGTTCGTCCATTTGAGCAAGTGCTTTTTCTTTTGTATCAAGGATGATTTTGTAGCGTTCTTCAATAGTAGAATCTCCGATTATGCAAAGGTCAATATATCTTTTTATTGCTTTATTTTCGGTGCCTACAGAACGTAAACATTTAACTATTTTTACCCATTGGAGGTCGTTATCGGAAAATTGTCTGATATTATTTTGATCTCTTTTGACAAATGGGAAAAATCCACTCTTTGCCCAAAATCTGAGAGTATGTTCTGAAATATCTAGTTTTTCAGCGACTTCTTTAATTGTGTACATAGTTTTTATTCCTTTTTATTTGTTCATTGTTTCTTTTAGTGTTTTTAAAGCTGCAATTGCATTTGGGAATCCTACATATGGCATAGTTTGAATGATTGCCGCTGCAATTGTTGCATTATCATTCCCAATTTTTCTATTACCTAAGATGTGGGCTTTAAGAGTTGTTGTGTTTCCTGTTGTTACAAGAATTGTAAGAATTAATAATTCTCTTGTTTTTATATCCAGACCGCCTCTTGTATAAAAATCTCCAAATGCAACTTCTGTTAATAATCTTGCAACTTCATCTCCCATATTTTCAGGTAATCCGCTCAAGGCTTGTTGAATTTCATCTGAGTAAATCGGTTCTTGAATAGCTTTACCTTTTTGAAATCTATCTTGTTCTGTTGTTGTAGTTTGGTTTTCAAGAGGAAGTTGAATACCTCGTTCTGCAAATACTTCATTCATAACACCTATTGCGTTCAATGTTTTAGGAAATCCAATAAATGGTGCACATTGATAGATTGCTTCTTTCAATTCAGTTGGAGTTACTCCGACATTTAACGCTGCGTTTAAGTGAGCTTTAAGTTGTGGTAATGTTTGTTGAACAGATAGCGAAACAACGGTTATCATTTCTCTTGTCTTCATATCAAGATTCCCGATTGTAAAAACTTCTCCAAAAATATATTTTTGCAAAATTGCCATCATTTCAGTATCGTTACCGGTTTTTGGTAATGCTTCTCCTTTAAAAAGTTGTCTAAAATTATCTTTGCAAATTTCTTCTCTTGTCATATTTGTATCCTCATTATTTAGTCCTACTGCAAGGGTAAAATTCCCTTGCAACAATCCTAATATCATTATTAACAATAATAATTTTTTGTACATATTGAATTCCTTATTACAAAATTGCTTTAATGTCTTCTGTGATAAGTTCTTTTGTTAAGTGGTAGCGTTGATATAATTCTTCTAAAGCAACTCTATCAGTAAATTCTTTTTTTCCTCCGAAATTCAAAACTTTCATGTCTGAATTTCCATAGAATCTTGTAACTTTTTCGCCAAATCCACCTTCAACTTGACCATCTTCAAGTGTTATTACTATTGTATGATTTTCTTTTAATTTTTCAAGTAGTTCTTTATCAACTCCGGATGCGAATTTAGGATTTATGACTGTAGCATTAAATCCAAATTGTTTTTTCAATTCGTTTTTCACTTCTTTTGCTAGACCTAAGAAGTTGCCAAGACCAAGAATTGCAACTTTTTCGCCTTCTGTTTCAACTTTGAATTTGTTCAAAATTGAGTAATCTGTTGTGTCTTTTTCACCAGTTGAAACAAGAACGCTAGGAACTCTTATTGCAACTGGATGTTCTGTTTGGCTTAGAGAATATTCAAGCATTGCTAAGTATTCTTCTTTAGTTGCTGGTGATAGATAAACAACATTTGGAATATTTGAGATTAACGGAATATCAAAAGAACAAAGATGAGTTGCATCCGCAGCAGATAAACCTCCCCAATATACAAGCATTGTTAGTGGAGAATTATTTAGTGCCATATCTTGGGACATTTGGTCGTATGTTCTTTGGATAAATGAACTCATTACACAGAAAATTGGTTTTGCTCCACTTTTTGCAAGTCCTGAACAGTATGCAACTGCGTGTTCTTCTGCAATGCCTACATCTGTGTATTGTTTGCCAAGTTTTTCACGGTATTCTTTTGTAAATCCAAATACCCCTGGAGTTGCAGCGTTTACTGTGATTACAGTTTTGTCTTCATTTGATTTTTTAGAAATAAAATCTTTTGTTATTGAGTTGTAATCTTCTACAACCGGAGCAGGAGTTGTATCTTCTTTTTTATCTAATGTTCCAGGTAAAATCCAGTGAAATGCTTCTTTATTTTCTTCTGCCACTTTCAATCCATGCCCTTTTTGTGTATGAATATGTAAAACTACAGGGTTGTCGGAATCTTTAACTTTTTCAAATGCGTGAATAAGTTTTTCAATGTTGTTTCCTTCTTCTTCATAATAGTAATCAAATCCTAAAGTTTTGAAGAAATTGTTTTCAGCTTTTCCGTTTGTTTTACGAAGTTCGCTTAAGTTTCCATATAATCCGCCGTGGTTTTCTGCTATAGACATATCATTATCATTTACAACAACAATAAAGTTTCCGCCAAGAGTTGCGGCATTGTCTAAACCTTCCAATGCTTCACCGCCGGATAACGAACCGTCCCCGATTAAGGCTATAACGTTTCCTTTTTCACCTTTCAAATCTCGAGCTTTTGCAACCCCAAGAGCTAAACTTACAGATGTTGATGTATGCCCAACTTTGAATAAGTCGTGTTCACTTTCTTCTGGGGCGGTGTAACCGGTGTATTTTAGGTAATTATCAGGATTAGTAAATCCTTCTTTTCTTCCGGTAAGAATTTTGTGTGGGTAACATTGGTGAGAAACGTCAAAAACAAATTTGTCAACAGGAGAATTGAATACATAGTGCATTGCAATTGTTGCTTCAATTATCCCTAGGTTTGGTCCCATGTGTCCACCAATTGTATTAACTTTTTTTATAATTAGTTCTCGGATTTCATCTGCTAAAGTGTTCATTTCGCTAATAGAAAGCGTTTTTACGTCCTTTGGTGTGTTAACTTTGTCTAAAATCATTAGTTTATAATCTCCTTTTTTTGCTATTCAAAACTTTTGATAATATAATTTTACAACTTGATAGTTACTCTAAGTCAACCCCTATTTTAAAAATTTTTTCAAAAAAAGTGAGCCGATAGATTTTTACCTGCTCACTTGTGTTTTTTATATTTAATTCGTTATCTAATGAAGTTTGTCATAATTGTTTCTTCTTGTTCCGGAGGTAAAATTCCGGCTTTTGCTCCTGCTTCTTTGCATTTTAAATGATAAATCATGTTTCTGGCAACGAATCTCATATTTTGCAAACCTTCTTCATCTTTTAGAACATCTTCCGGTTTTGCACCATGAACCATATTCCAGTATCTTCCTGAAATGATTGGCATTTGAGAGATTGTGAAATATTTATTTAATTGATCTAGCGTTGCAGTTGTTCCTGCTCTTCTTGCACTTACAATTGAGGTTCCGGGTTTGTGAGTAAAGGTGTCTTTTCCTGCTCTGGAACCTGCATAAAATGCTCTATCTAAAAATGCCGTAATAATTCCACTCGCAGAAGCATAATGAACTGGGGAGCCAATTACAAGTCCATCACTTTCTTTCATAATTTGTATAAATTCATTAACCTTATCATTCACTACGCATTTTTTTAATTTTCCACAAGCTCCGCAAGCTTTGCAAGGTGCAATAGCTTCTGTTCCAATATAAAATATTTCGGTTTCAATTCCTTCTTTT
>CALAWF010000125.1 GCA_937894665.1 uncultured bacterium
AGAACGGTATGTTTACTCTTTTGACGCCTCAAATAATCTGCAAAATAAAACATCTTTACCCGATGCTGTTGTATTTGTTGAAAATATAGAACAAGTCCTTAGAGTTGTAAAAATTGCCAATGAGCAAATGACACCAATTATATGCAGAGGAGCAGGAACAAACACCGTTGGAGCTTGTGTTCCAACTCATGGAGGTATTATTCTTAATTTTTCTAAAATGAATAAGATTTTAGAAATCAATCCTGAAAATATGACTGCTAGAGTTCAACCCGGAGTTGTTGTTGGAGATTTGCAAAGAGAAGTTGAAAAAAGAGGACTCTTTTATCCTCCTGACCCATCAAACCTCCGAATTTCTACAATAGGAGGAAGTATAGCTCAAAACTCTGCCGGTGCCAGATGTTTTAAATATGGAGCAACAAAAGACTATATTATTGATATGCTTGTTGTAATGGCAAATGGAGAACTTATTAGAACCGGTTCTAACACAATAAAAAATGCAACAGGCTACAATCTAGGAAGCCTATTTATTGGATCTGAAGGAACACTGGGAATTGTCGTAGAAGCAACCGTAAAACTTATTCCAAAACCGGAAGAAACACAAGTTGTTATGGCATATTTTGATACCGTTGAAGATTCTATTTTTGCAGTAAATAAAATTATTGAAAAACAAGTTTTCCCTGCAACTATTGATTTCATGGATAAAAATGCAATCCAAACAGTAGAAAAATTTTATCCGACAGGGTTACTTTGCGACAAAGAATCAGCATTAATTATTGAACTTGATGGCTATAAAACAGAAATTGAAAGACAAAGAGAAACAATTTGCGAAATTCTTAGAAATAACAATGCTGCAAATATTCAATATTCAAGAACTAAAGAGGAAGCAGAACACATTTGGGCTGCTAGACGTTCTTCAATGGCAGCCTGCACAAAACTCAAACCAAATGTAACTACAGATGATATAATTGTTCCTCGTTCAAATCTTGCGAAGTTGGTTAAAGGAGTTCAGGATATATGCAGTCGCCACAACTTAACAGTTTGTCTTGTCGGGCATGTTGGAGATGGAAGTGTACATCCGCAAATTCCAATTGATTATAATAACAAGGATGAATACAAACACTACAAAATTGCAAAATCTGAAATTTATCAACTGACAGTAAAACTTAACGGAATAATTTCCGGCGAACACGGAATTGGATTAGAAAAAAAAGCATATATAGCCCAAGTTGTTGATGGAGGGGCATTAGATTATATGCGTCAAATCAAAAAAATATTTGACCCGAAAAATATCCTTAACCCATACAAAATTTTCTAATTACAAAGAAAACGTTAATAAATCAGTCAATTTAACACCAAGTGCATCTGCAATTTTTACTAGCGTTGAATATTTTGGGTCTATAGTTCCACATTCAATACGGCTAATTGTCCTTGTCGTCAATCCTGTTTTCAAAGACAAATCCAATTGAGATAAGCCCTGTTTTCCTCTCTCATATTTAATTTTATATCCCAATTTCAAAAAATCTGCCTTATCCATTTCATTATGATATATTATTGACAAAAATTAAGCGATATACTATACTTTCCTTATTAGACATAAAGTATATATTATGGTAAGGTTATATATGAGAAAAAAATAGAGCATTCACTCTGGCAGAAGTATTAATTACACTTGGCATAATTGGAGTTGTCGCAGCAATGACAATACCAAATTTGCTCACAAAAATGGACAGAGATAGAAAAATTTCAACTGTAAGAAAAGCTCAATCCATACTTAACCAAGCAATAAAACTTTCGACAATAGATAATGAAGATTACGAAGCATGGGATACAACACTTCCTCCAAGAGAATATTTAGATAAATATTACACTCCATATATGAAAGTTATTGCATATTGTGATACTTATTCCAAATGCAACTACAAAAGTGCTGCTCCTTGGTCAAGATATAACGGAAGCAATTCATACACAGGATTTAACGCATATAGTAGAATTCCAATATTTACACTCGATGGAATTTTATATTCCATTTCGCAATCCGGAGGCGAAAATGACCAAGAAGATACCGACAGTGTTTATGATATGAATTATATTGGTTCAAATGGTGTTTTTATTGATGTAAACGGACCGAATAAGCCAAACAGATTTGGGAATGATGTTTTTATGCTTGTTCGAAATAAAGATGGTTCTGTTATGCCTTTAGGTTATAATTTACCTGATAGCAAAATTAACCAAGATTGTTCAAAAAATGGGAAATGTTTATATTGTGCAGAAAAATTAAGACGTAACGGCTGGAAAACATCTAACGATTACCCATGGTAGAATTCAAATAAACTCGCAAACTTGAAAACCGTTTATCCTTGTGTTATCCTAATCTTGCTAAAAATTTTTAAAGAAAGAAGGCTAAAATGTCAGAAGTAAGAGTAAGAATTGCACCGTCCCCAAGTGGTAATTTGCACATCGGGACTGCAAGAACTGCATTATTTAACTATTTATTCGCTAAAAAAATGGGCGGAAAATTTATATTAAGAATTGAAGATACTGATGCAGAAAGAACTTCACAAGAATATATCGATAATATTTTTGATAGTTTGAAAGCACTAGGATTAAATTGGGATGAAGGTCCGGACGTTGGTGGTCCTTATGGTCCATATACTCAATCTCAAAGATTTGATATTTATCCTAAATATGTTCAACAACTTTTAGATTCAGGTTTTGCTTATGAATGTTTCTGTACCCCGGAAGAACTTGAACAAGAAAAAGAAGAAGCAACTAAAGCTAAAAAACCTTATGTTTATTCTAAAAAATGTGAACACTTAACAGAAGAAGAAAAAGCTAAATTAAGAGCAGAAGGAAGAAAACCTGCTATCAGATTTAACATTGCTAAAGCTCAAAAAGCTTTCCATGATTCTTCTATCTTAAAATTTGATGATGTTGTAAAAGGCGAATTACATATGGATACAAACCTTTTAGGCGACTTCGTAATTCAAAAATCAAACGGAGCTCCAACTTACAACTTTGCAGTTGTAATTGATGATGCTTTGATGAAAATTTCTCACGTTATCCGTGGAGAAGACCATATTTCTAACACATACAAACAAATCCTAATCTTTGAGGCTTTAGGTTTTGAAGTTCCAAAATTCGGACACTTAGGAATGATTTTGGCTCCAGATAGAAGTAAATTATCAAAACGTCACGGAGCTACAGCCGTTTCAGATTTCGTAAAACAAGGCTACTTAACAGATGCGTTGATTAACTTTGTTGCACTATTAGGCTGGTCCCCATCTGATGGAGAAGAAATTAAATCAGTTGATGAAATTGCGAAAGATTTCAGACTTAACGAAATTTCTTCATCTAATTCTATTTTTGAATATGACAAATTGAAATGGATGAACAGCCATTATATCAAAATGCTTCCTATGGAAGAATTAAAAGAAAGATTGAAACCATATTTGACTCAATACAATTTAAACGAATTGACAGATGCTCAATATACAAAAATGGTTGAAATCACAAGAGAGCCTTTGACTTTGCTTTCTGATATTACAGATGCTGTTCAATATTTCTTCGGAAAAGATGTTCAT
>CALAWF010000126.1 GCA_937894665.1 uncultured bacterium
CTTGAATCCCGTTCAGAATTTCCGCGTCGGTGGGTGGAACATGAATCACACGGTCGTTTCGGATGGTGTGCAGCTCCTGCTCGTTCAGTTTCAAACCTTTCAACAGCAAATACGCATCTGCAAAATAATCCACATCATTTGCTTTTTCTGAGATGGCTTTTTCATAGGCAGTGATTGCAGATTCTACTTGTTCAAATGCTCCTTGCCGTTCCTCGTTTTCAAGGTATTCAATGAGCGGAACGCCTGCAAAATAGTGTGGAATCGCATCCAGATAATGCAAGCCGCCTTTATCTGAAAACGGAATCTCCATGCTGGAAGTGTAGACGCTGCCTACGGTTTCACCATCGGATTTCTGATAATATCGCACACCATAAAGCGGCTTCCGTGCAATCGTATCATCATAAATGATAAAGCATTCTAACGGCGATGCGTAAGTAATACAAATCTGTGCAGTTTCATCCGTGTAAAGCAACTCAAAGCCACTTCCGTAAATGCTGCAATATTTGGATAATTCTGAATTGTTGTCGTCTTGGTCATTGTAGTGTTGAATCTGTTCCAGCTCTTCCGAAACAGTTTCCTCTGGGTGCATCGTCTTGACTGGAATGCCGATGAAATAGCCGTTTAGCGTGTCTACAATGTACTTCGCAAAGTTGCAAATAATCCGGTTGTCCGGCTTCCATGTTGGTTTGGGTGGCTCTAATTGAATTGGATGTCGTCCTTCGTATAAATCTTTCAGATACCGAAACCGCTGACAGTCGGTTTTGTGTTGATTCATCCAATAGGAGAGCCGCTCGGTTGTCAGCTCTGTATCTGTGGAAATCGTATAGTAGTCTTGCCTTCGGAACATGTTGCCGCCTCCTTATAGCCCCCCCATCACTCTGGAAATGCTTGCTTCTTCGCCCATAATTGTGTTGACAAAATATCGCACGTCATCCATAGCATGGTCGTTTTCCTTAATTGGCCTGTCTTCGCTGCATGATTCGTCCCAGCGATACAAGCCAAATTCTCGAATGCAGCCCTTGCAATCGGGAGAGAACTGCAGTTTCCCCGCCTGTAACGCAGAAGAAACTCTCCGGATGCCATCTACAACCGCATTCTTGCCTTTCCGAACGGTGAAATCCGCATTCCGCAGTTCTGCAATGAAGCTCGCTGCGGACGGGTCAACAATGACACATTCAATCTTGTGGCTGCCTGCCAATTGTTGAATCCGTTGCAGATATTGGGCATTGGTGAGCTGTTTGCGTGTCTCTCTGCCACTGTAGTAGTATTCTGCCGCTCGGTAGGCGGTTGTTCCATCATAACACCAAAGCCCAGCAGAGAAGGCGTTTAGCGTGCCATAGTCCACGGAAATATACCATTCGCCTTGCGGATTGTTCCGTTGTTCTATGTGCTTTTCTCGGTCGAATTGTGGATAAATCAAGCCCTCAGCAACGCACCATTCGCCCAAGATAAAGCGGTGATAGAACACGCCTGTATATTCCGCTTTTACCGCAGCCACATACTGTGGGTCAAGCATTGTATTGTCTTCCAATAAAAAACGCATGGTCAACATATCCAGTTCAGCCATGCGGTCAATGTATTCTCTTTTTAGCCAGTGCTGGGGGCTGTCGGGATTGGTCGTTGCAATCAGCTTTGCACCAGGCACACGCAAACGGGACAGCAGCATAACAAAGAAATCCTTTGGGAACAGCGTCAATTCGTCGCAATACGCACCTTGTAGGGTCAGCCCTCGAATTTTTCCTTCGCTGCGTGCATCGTTTGCACCTTCCAGCAGAATCCGCCTGCCGAACAGATAGGCTTCTTTGGCAGAGGTTGAAAAAGAAAAATTACTTTGCCCGAACATGGCTTCCAGCGGAATCAAACAGTTTCGTTTCAACGTGGTCAACGACTTTCCGCACATCAGATACAGCTGATTTTGCGGCATGGTAGCCAACCAGAATCCCCAGCATACCAACGAAATCCACGTCTTCCCAGAAGAAACAGACCCTTCCAGCAAGTTAATCCGCTGCAACTTCTTTGTTCGCCACAGTTCCATCAATTGCCGTTGCTTCTTCGTGTAAATCATCTTCCGCCTCCTGTTCCTGCATTCCTGCAATCAGCTGTTCCGTCATGCCATTGTTCGGCTTGTCTTGCTTCGCCGCCTGCCGTTTTTTCAAGGTCAGTTCCTCTCGCTGTACGGTCTTTCCAAGTACGTCCATGACCTTATCAAATGCTTTAGTGTCCCGGTCTTCCGTGGCAGCCTGAAACATGGCAACCAGCAGCAGCATTTCATTGTCTGCGTCCTCTTCCGGGATACCAAGTGCTTTCAACAATTCTGTTTGACTGGCGGTTGGATGCAGGGAAAGTAGCAGCTTCATTTTTGCTTTCATGTCTTTTTTTCTGCGGCGTGCTTCTCCGGACTTTTTGCCGCCTTTTGCACTGATTTCTCGTGCTTCGCTCGTGGTTCGATTTTGAATTGGAATCAGGTTTTCTTCATTTGCCAACGTCCTCCCTCCGTTTTTCAGGTATAAAAAATGCCCGATGGCGTTACACCATCAGGCACAATAATCTATGTTAGCAATTATAGCACAAACGATGTTGAATGTCAAGCCCTTTCTAAAATTTTATCAAAGGCTTTTCGGACTTGATAGATGGACTGCTGTCGCTTTACTCCACAGATTCTGTTGACAGTGTCCCAGGAGTGTCCGTGCACATAGTATCCGCAAATCAGTTGCCGTTGCAACCTTGTCAGGTTGGATATTGCATGCAAGACTTCACATTTCAGATTCTGATACATTGTCTTTTTCTGATGCAGTTCTTCTTCCAGGCGTTCCTTCTTCTCTACATAGGCTTCTTGGGAAGAAATTGGCTCGCCTCGCCCTCTTGGCGTGTCACCATAATGCATACCACTAATGCAGCCAGCACCAGATTCATGCATGTTAATTGCTTTCTGTGCTTTCTGCAGTTCATGTGCAGCATTACGGCATTGCTGCAATGTTTCTAAAGTCATCCTCATTTCTCCTTTGTTTTCAATCGAATCTTCGTGAAGTCAATCTGGTAATCCTGCTTAAAATGCTGCATCTGTTCCAGTGCATCGGGCGACTTGCCAAAAATCGGCGGTATCTCGGCAATGGATTGCACGTTGTCAAACAGCCGTTGCAACCGTTTCTCTTTCCATCCATAGTGCCACTCCAACGCCACAAATACCATCGCCATCCCCTGATAAATTGCCATTTTGTGACTGTGTTCAACCTCATCCTTGTTGTACAGGTTTTTCCGCTGTAAGGCTGGGTTCTTCATTCGGACTCCTCCAGTTCCTTGTTCAGAATTTCCGCTACTTTTTCGGCGTTTTCGAGGGTGTCAAAATAAGCACCATTAACACGGCAATTGCAATCATACCAGCCATCAACAGCCCAGCGGCTACTACTGTGGTCATAATAAAGGCAATACGTCGCTTCTCCGCTCCCCCAGTCCGGCACATAATCCGGGCAGAGCATATCATGCAATTGCTCCAACCGTAACAACAACCGCATTTTCTTTGCGATCTGTTCAGCACGCTCTTCCGTGCGGAAACAGTTTCCAATCTCAAAATTATGATTATCTACTTCGTCATTTTCATTCCAATAGCCGCTCGCATAAAAGCTATCTTTGACAAAAAAGTATTGTTCTTCAGTTTTCGGCTTCCACGGCTTCAACGCTTCCTGTTCCTCCGCTTCTTTCTCCAACGCCTCCAGCTTTTCCAAAAAATCCGCTTTCAGGGCTTCCATTTTCTTTTCGATGTCGTTCATTGTAATTCCTCCTTTTCCGCCTCCGTGATCTGCACGAACACGCCCGGAACATCCGCCCAGTACTTTTCCACTACTGCACTGTAGATTTGCTTGTCATCGCCCCAGTAGTGCAGCTTGGTCATGATGTCAAACAACGCCTTGCAGAGGTTGTCCACATCCGGCTTGTTGGTATAGGGTTCGCCGTCCTGATGTTTGGCTTTGATCGGATAGCACCACTTCACAATGACCTGCACAGCACCATGATACGGCTGTTCAGGGATGTGCTTCATCAGGTGGGCGGCAAGCTTGGCTTCTGCTTCGCCGTTGTTCCGCTTGTAGAAGTGATGCACGCCGTGCTTGTCAACGGTGTGTCCTTGCTGTTGGTGCGTACTGGTTGGCGGTATCATTGGCATAAAAAAGGTTGTCATCGTTTCACCCTCCATTTTTGGTTTTTCAAATTCGTTTTGTCAATGTCAGACGACAAGTGTTACAAGAGTGCCGTGCATTCGCACTCTTGTTACTTGTTGTCATTGACGGTCACACAGGGACAAGGACAAATATATATATATATATACACTGTTGTCCCTCATTTTGTCCCACCATTCTTTTCCATTTTTGACAGCTGAATGCTGTTGTTTTCAATAATCAATTCTTCGCAATCTTTGACACGGCGGCGAACCGTTTTTTCGCTAATGCCCAAATATTCCGCCATGTCATCCACCGTCACCGCTCCATCCAGATTGCAGGCGTGAAATGCATTCAGTAGAGCCGCTTTCTTATCGGCTTTCTGTGCGGCATAGGTTTCCTTTGTCTTTTTGCCGCGTTTTTTGTTTCCGCGTTGATACGGCATCAAATCCACTTCCATCTGCAAATCTTTCAGCACGCCAATGGTATCTTCCACATGTACCGGATACCGAAACCATAGATTCTTCGGCTCGAACTTCGGGAACTCTCGCAGCGTACCATCCAGCCGCCACGCCGTCCGCTGTCGTACCGTCCGTTTGATGGTTTCCATCTCGCTGAGAAACGCTTCATATACGGCTGGCGGCAGATTGTCCTGACACAGTTTCAGGGCTTCCACATGGCTCAGCAGGGCATCCGGTGAGGCATCCGCCAACACTGCCGGAGCGTGCCGCCGCAGCTGCTCCACGCACGCATCACAGATAGCGGTGTTGGTTTCCTGCTTGCGGATGTCCTCGGACAGTTCCAGTTCCGTCATGTCCAGCAAGGCATCCGGGTCACGGGCAAACACCCCCGACCCAGACGCTCGATCCATGCTGCGTTTACCGCCCTGAGCACCCTTGCTGTGATGGTGGCAATAAATCACCGCACAGCCCAACTGCGTGCACACCTTGTCAAACTGGTTGCAGAAATGAGCCATCTGGTCAGCACTGTTTTCATCGCCCGTGATGACCTTGTAAATCGGGTCGATGATGACAGCAATGTACTGTTTCTTCTTGGCTCGCCGAATCAGTTTTGGGGCAAGCCTGTCCATCGGCTCGGTCACACCACGCAGATTCCAGATGTCAATGCTCTGGAGATTCGCCGCCGGCAGTTTCATTGCCTGATAGACATCCCGAAAACGATGCAGGCAGCTTGCTCTGTCCAATTCCAGATTGACATACAGCACACGCCCCTTTGCACATTGCCAGCCCAGCCACTGCCTGCCCTCAGCGATGGCAATCGACATTTCAATGAGGGCGTAGGATTTGCCAGCTTTGGAAGGGCCTGCAATCAGCATTTTGTGTCCCTGCCGCAGCACGTTTTCAATGAGCGGCGGCGATAGTTCCGGCATGTTTTCCCACGCTTCCGCCATGCTTTCAAACTCTGGCAGGTCATCGGTGACACTGTCGATGTAGTCCTTCCACTCTGCCCACGAACCCAGCCCGATGTTGGTTGCAACCAGAAACTGTTTCTTCCCGTTCCGCATCACACCCGGCATTCTGGACAGGCGGGACGGGTTGCGGTTCTGACGGTCGACTTTCAGCCCGTTCTTGTCGCAAACGGCATAGAGGAAATCCACTCGCTTCCGGTATTCTTCATAGTTGGGGGCATCCACTCGCACAATGGCGTGTAGGCTCTTGCCGCCGCTGTAAACCAAGCAGGCAATGGGCAGCTGCATTTCATGCAAGATACCGTTTTGCCGCTCGATGTCCAGCACATCGGATTCCACCAACGCAAACCGATATTCCGTGACATTTTCGTTCTTGCCGCCCTTGCCATCCAACGGGTTGAAGCGAATCCATGCCCCCGCTGCTTCCATGTAGTCCCCGAACACTGCCCCGATGTCATCGCCGCACTTGCTCAGAGCCGCTAACAGCTGCCCGGCGGTGCGGTCACAGCAGCCGGAGGTTGGCACATACTTGCCGTCTTTGTTCTTCCACGTTTCCGTGACATAGCCCACGAAATCATCTGCTTCAAACAGCGTTTCAATGTATTGGGAAAGTTCCTGTGCCGGATTCCATGCTTCCGGCTCCGGAATGGGGATGTCCTGTGCTGCTTTTCGGCTGGTAACCACATAATCTTCCCCGATGGTGTCATCCCAGTTTAAGGCATGGGATTCTTTTTTGTTCGAATACTGGGGGCGGTAGCCGTTTTCCAGTGCCAGATGCACAATCGTTCCGGCAGTGACGGGATGTTCACAGCCTGCAAAGGTTCGCCATTTCTTTTCGCATTCGCCCTTGTGATAGCGTGCAGCATCTCGCTGTGACCAGACATCCCAAAGCGAATAGTCATAGCCGGCATCTTTCAACGCCATGCCCACGCCGCACCATTCCTGATAGGTTAAGGATGCCGGGTCGATGTAGTCCAGCAGTTCGTCTAAATTGTTGTCTTTGTAGGTGTCCAAAAAATCATCCTTTCTGTTGACAAAATCGTAAGTTCATGCTATACTGAAACCAAAAAAAGCACGCCATTTTACATGGAAACGGAGGTCATATGTATGAGTACCAAAGAAGCTGCAATGGAAATTCTGAACTGCATGACGGAACAGCAGTTGCAGGAATTTGTAAATCTGTTCCGCAGCATTATGGAGATTCCGAATGAAGAAACACGGGCGGTGTTGGAGGACGTAAAGCAGGAAAAGAATCTGGTCGGGTCGTTTTCTTCCGTGAAAGAACTGATGGAGGACTTGGATGCTGAAGATTGAATACCATAAGTCTTTTAAAAAAGATTACAAACGGATCAAAAAGCAAGGATAC
>CALAWF010000127.1 GCA_937894665.1 uncultured bacterium
ATACCGTCCATTAATTATTATTCCTTTTCTCTTAATAATTTTATATGTTATAATACAATAGAAAAAAAATCAATCATATGTATACATTAAAAGGAAAAAATTTTGAGATTAGATAAATTTTTAAAGGTTTCAAGACTAATAAAGAGAAGAACTGTAGCGAACGAAATATCTGATACAGGAAGAGTTTACGTAAACGGTAACATTGCAAAACCTGCTAAAACATTAAAAGTTGGTGATATTATTAAAATCGAATACGCAAACAAAAATGTTGTCGTTAAGGTTTTAACAATTCCAACAGGAAACGTTAGTATTCAACAAGCAAGCGAACTTTACGAAATTATTGAAGAGTAAAATTATTCAATATTTAAAAATTTATGAACTTGCGGAATTAGTCTAACATTTTCATATTCATTTAAAAATTTATCAAAAACATTCTCAATAACAGGAGTAGGAATTTCTAATTTCATTCCATTCATTTTTGGTTGAAGAACGATTTGAAAATCATATTTTTTAGCTAATTCAACGCTCTTTTTAATTTCTTCATCAGTAATATTTTCATCAAAAACGATTTTTGCAAAAAGTCTTTGTTTGTAACAATCATATTGCTTTGTCATCGCACAATTTATTATTGCATTTTTAACAGCCTTAAAAAATTCGTTATGTAATTCAAAAGAATTTTTAATACCAGATGATGAAGGTAATTTTATATCAGCTGAAACGTAATCAATATTATCAAAAACTTTTTCTAACCCTTTTGTAACAGTCGCATTTGTTTCAAGATAAATAGGCTTTTTAACTTTTGTCAAAAATTCTGATAAAAAGTCAACCCATAAAAGAGGTTCGCCACCAGTCAAAGAAATTGAATGAATTTTGTCAAAACCTTCATAAGTTTTAATTTTTTCTAACAATTCGTCTGGAGTAAATTCCATACAATCTTTTGCATCAAAATCAGTATCACAATAATTACATTTTAGATTGCAACCACAAAATCTTATGAACATTTGTTTATGACCAACAAAAGGACCTTCACCTTGAGTTGAGATAAATATTTCTTTTATTTTAGCTTTCATTATTTAACCGTTTCCTTATTCGCAAGCTCTTGCAATTTTTTATACAAGTCTTTTTCTTCTTTTGATAAATTTTTAGGGATGTCAATTTTTATAGTAACAATCAAATCCCCAACCTTGTTACCACGTTTTAAGCCTTGTTTTGCAAGACGATATTTTTGTCCTTGAGCAGTTCCTGCCATAACTTTCATAGAAACTTTACCGTCAGGAACATTTATCTCTTGAGTTGAACCCAAAACAGCGTCTTGTGGCGGAATTACAAGAGTGTAATTAATATTTAAACCGTCATATTTGTAAATATCACTATTTTCGATTTGTACATTCAAATACAAATCGCCATTTTTACCGCCATTAAGTCCTTTATTACCCTCATTTGGAATACGAATTTTTGAACCATGTTTAACAGATGGGGGAATTTTTACAGTAATCTTTTTGTGATTTTGTTCTTCGCCTTTACCGTTACAAACTCTGCATTTTGTTTGGTTAATAAATTTTCTACCGTTACAAGCTCTACAAGGCTCTGTAATAAGGATATTTACAGTCTTATTACAACCATTAATAGATTCAAGCATTGTCAACATAACCTCGCAAGTTATGTCTTCACCATCTTTAGGCGGCTCTTTTTTAGGTTTTTGCTTATGTTTTACATCTTGTTTATGTTTTAAACCACCTAAAATATCGTTCAGAACTGAAGAAAAACCTTGTTGTTTATCTTGTTCTCTAGCTTGTTTATATGCTTTACTTGCTTCTTTTTTCTGAGAAGCTTCTTTTGCCTCTTTTGCCTTTTCAGCATTAATTTTTTCTTGGCGAGCTTTTCTTTCTGCGATAATACCTTTTAGCATATCGTATTTTTGTTTTTGAGCAGAATCACTCAAAACCTCATAAGCTTCAGTTATTTTTTTAAATTTGGCAACATTTTCTTCGTCATTACCACAAACGTCAGGATGGTACTGACGAGCTAATTTTCTGTACGAAGATTTAATTTCAGCAGAATCTGCTGAAATATCTACACCTAAAATCTCGTAGTAATTAACTTTTATGTCCATATATCTATCATACAGGCTTTTTATAAAAAAACAATAGCCCTTTTAATTAACATCTTTTAAAACTTCTAAAGTTTTTTGTAATTCTACTAATAATGCACTTGTTTGGGCTTGAATAGCTTTTGGACTATACATTGCACCCTCGGCACTATATGGCAAATATGGATTATACAAACGAGCCTCATACTTTATTGCAGCAAGATAATGAGATTGAAAATCAACTTCTACAAGCTTTTGAAAAGATATGTAATAAGCCTCAGGTTTATCTTTATATTTTGCTTTAAAATAACTCATCCAATCATTGAATGCATTTACACGAGCCACAAATTTTTGAATATTTAAATTGTAATTTATAGCCTCAATCATTGATTCAATAAGAGGAATTGCATCATTAATATCATTTGTATATGGTGATAATTTGTGTTTTTTAACAATTAAATCAATATAAGCCGGATTATCTCTAGGTACAGGTTTTAACTCATTTTTATCCCTAAAAGTTTCAACATCAGAAAATGCTGGACGAGCAAGTTCTGAACGTTGACGGTCAAAACGTTGAGTAACATCAGGTAGTGTACCCATGTAACCTTTACGAATTTCACCAGTTGCACTATCTACTGATGCAAAGGCATTACCTGAAATTAAAAATAATATGAAAATTGAAATAAATAACTTTTTCATATTTAAATTATACTGTTTTTTTGAGAAAAAACAAATACAATATTAACCCTCACCCCAACCCCTCTCCCATTTATGGGAGAGGGGATTAAAAACAATACTAAAAATGTAAAGATTATATACTTAATACAAAATATATAGTAAAATCAAATTATGAAAATTTGTATTATTCCAATAGATAACAGACCTGTTTGCTATAACTTAATTCAAGATATAGCAAATATAGACAAAAGCATTGAACTCTATCTTCCTGATAGAAGCCTTTTAGGTGATTTAACAAAAAATGCAGATATTGATGGCATTTTGAATTGGTTAAAAGATTTACCTAAAATGGATAAAATGGTTTTATCTCTTGATACTATTGCCTATGGCGGACTTATTCCATCTCGTAGAAGTCCAGCGACTTTTGAAGAAATAAAGACAAAAATAAATAATTTAAAAGAAATTTTAAAATCTAAAGAGGCTGAAATTCACGCATTTTCTAGCATAATGAGAATTTCTAATAACAACGTAAATCAAGAAGAAAAAGAATACTGGAATAAATACGGAAAGAAAATTTTTGAATACTCTTTCAATTTACACAAAAACGGTTCCGCTGAGACGGATGTTCCACAAGAAATATTGGATGATTACTTATCAACAAGAAAAAGAAATTTTGAAATAAATAAAACATATTTAGAATGGCAAAAAGAAGGTCTTTTCAAAACTCTTATATTTTCTAAAGATGATTGTGCAGAATATGGCTTGAATGTAAAAGAAGCACAAGAACTTGAAAAATTAGGTGGGTTTACAAAAACAGGTGCTGACGAAATTCCATTATCTCTATTTTCTCGTGCGATAGATAAAAAAATAAAGATTGCACCAATATTTCTTGAAGATAGCCAAAAAGGGTTGATTTCAAACTACGAAGACGTATCAATTGAACGTAGCGTTCTATCTCAAATAGAATTGGGCGGAATGGAAGTTTCCACAAAAGAAAATGCAGATATAATCTTAATCATAAACAATTTCAAAATTAATCAGGGTGAAATTGTTATGAAAAAATCAACAGAACCTTTTAAAGGTGAATTAACTTTACCTAAAAAACCTTACGCAATAGCAGACGTACGTTTTGCAAATGGTTCTGATAATAATTTTGCTAAAGAAGTTTTAGAAAATCTTGATGAAAATTTTTATGGTTATAGTGCTTGGAATACGAGTGCAAATACTTTAGGCTCACTTCTTTGTGCTATGAAAATAAAATATAACGCAGAAAATTATTCCGATAGAGATTTTAAAAAACTTGAATTAATAAGATTTTTAGACGACTGGGCTTATCAAGCAAATGTTCGTCAACAAATAAAAGAAACAAAAATAAATGAAGAAATGAAACCTTTTGAAGATAAATTAAAAGAAATTTTTAATGTTGATTTTAAAGCAAAATATTCTTTCCCATGGAATAGATTATTCGAAATAGAGGTACAAATTGACTTTACTTGATATACTTTTTTTGGCAGTTGCTCTCTCTATTGACGCAACTGCAGTAGCTTTTGCGTATGGAATGTGTTTTAGCGAAAAGAGATTAAAAAATTCACTTTCACTTGCAACATTTTGTGGTGTATTTCAAGGCTTAATGCCAATTATAGGATATTTTATCCTAACTTCTTACACAGATTTACTTGAACCCTTTTCAAAATGGATAGTTTTCACAATCTTTTTACTTTTAGGTTTAAATATAATAAAAGAAGCTATCAAATCCGAATGCGAAGAGGTTAAATGCCTTGATTTAAAATGCTTGTTTGCAATAGCAATAGCAACAAGTATTGACGCACTTGCAGCAGGAGCTGGACTTGCATTAGAAAAAGTTTCTATTTTAAAAGCTTCATTACTTATTGCTATCGTAACTTTTATAAACACTTTACTTGGGTTTTGGGAAGGAAATACATTAAAGAAATTCCCTACAAAAGTTTTGAAAATCTTTGCCGGATTATTATTGATTTTATTAGCAATAAAAGCCTTGGTTTAATAATTAATTAAAAAAAGTAAAATATTGTCATGCTGAACTTGTTTCAGCATCTTACCAACGTAGATTGGATAATTTCAACGTTAATACATGTTCTAAAACAAATTTGCACATTTATAGCTTGTAAGATTCTGAATATACCCGACAAACTAACCACGCACCAATCATGCTTCAGAATGACACTAAAGGTATGTCAAGATTTGCAAAAATATAGATTTACTCCGGCACTTCACACCGGCTTTCACAGTTTTGCTCCTGTGGGTTTCGGACTTACGTCCTGCAATCCTACGTCGCTATCGTTATGTTACGTCTTCCAAAGCCTTGCACTTCTGCAAGTCTTTTCAGACTTCACATCGGCTTACGCAGTTAAAAACCCCACTTGCGTGGGGTTTTAGCGTAATTCTTTTTTAATCTCATAATTAAAAAATTTTTCTCGAACTTCCTTGTTCACATCTACAAAACTTCCGTGTTTTGCCTTTTAGCATCCGTGCTATTTTGTTGGCTCACATCCTTGCTCGCCCTGACTTCCGTGTCATTTTCTTCCGTGATTTGAGCTTCCTTGCTCTATTTAAAACTTCCTTGTTTTAATTTGCATCCTTGCTTTCGGCTTCCGTGCCTTTATGCTTTTGTTAAAAATCTTACGTTTCCTAGTATCAAAGGTTTTACCAAATCGATGATATTTTTCGATTTTACTATGCAGTCCAAT
>CALAWF010000128.1 GCA_937894665.1 uncultured bacterium
TAATGTAGTATGCAATCAATTGTAAAGGAACAGTTGCAATAATTGGAGATAAAAATTCATGAACTTCCGGAACCTTGATTATGTAATCAAATAAATCCTCTAGTTTTGGATCAGATGAATTTGTTAATGCAACCATTCTTGCATTTCTCGCCTTTGCTTCTTCACTATTAGATAACAGTTTTTCAAATACTGAACCTTGCATAAGGATTGATAATACTGGCATTGTTTCATCAAGCATTGCAATAGGTCCGTGTTTAAGTTCTCCAGCCGGATAACCAGTAGCATTAATATAACTAATTTCTTTTAATTTTAATGCCCCTTCTAAAGCTGTTGGGTAGTTGATTCCTCTTGCAATATAGATAAAATCTCTAGTATTTGCATATTTTCTTGCACATGCCTGAATTCCTTCTTTATGAGCTAGGATTTGTTCAATTTTTTGAGGAAGAACAAGCATTTCAGCCTTAATTTCATTCAATTCAACTGTTGGCATAGATTCTTTAATTTCAGCCATATATAATGCCAATAAATAGAATGAAGTTAACTGAGCAATATAAGATTTTGTAGCCGCAACAGATACCTCAATACCTGCACTAACAGGGATTAAACTATCAGCTTCTCTTGCCATTGCACTATCAGGTCTGTTTGTAATAATTAAAACATGAGAACCCTTAGCTTTTGCTTGTTTTATAGCTGTTAAGGTATCAGCTGTTTCCCCGGATTGAGAAACCCCAATCACCAGCGTATGCTCATTTGTAACTGTTTTTCTGTAAATGTATTCACTAGATGCTTCAACATCAACAGGAATACCACAAAAACTTTCAATAATGTATTTTCCAACCATTGCAGCATGAAGAGATGTTCCACACGCAATAACTTGAATTCTATTTAATTTTCTTAAATGTTCTTTAGTTAATTTTACTTCATCTAGCACAATTGGAGAATCAGAAGTATGAAGTTTCCCGATAAGAATATTTCTGATAACATCAGGTTGTTCATGGATTTCTTTTAACATGAAGTGTTTAAAGCCCATTTTGCTAAGAGCAACCGGTTCCCAAGGTAAAACTTCAACTTTTGGAATAATTTCTCCGCCAAATTCATCTTCTAATTTTAAAGAATTTGGAGTTAACGTTACAACTTGGTTATCTTTAATATAAATTGCTTTGTTTGTATGCTTAATTATTGCCGGAACATCAGATGCTACATAATATTCACCTTCTCCAACGCCAACAACTAAAGGTGCATTTCTTTTTGTTGCAACAAGTTTATTTGGTTCATCATTGTGCATAATACATAGAGCATAAGCACCTTCTAATCTCTTTGTAGCCATTTGAACGGCTATAGTAAGATCTTTAACTTCTCCATAAATCATTGCAACTAAATGTGCAACAGTTTCGGTATCTGTTTGTGAGCGGAATTTGCATCCTTTAGCTTCAAGTTCAGCTTTTAATTCTTTATAATTTTCAATAATCCCATTGTGAACCACAACCAATTTTCCACAACCACAAGTATGAGGGTGTGCATTAACAACAGTTGGAGCTCCATGTGTTGCCCATCTGATATGACCAATCCCAAGAGTTGATTTTGAAATTTCGTAAGCATGAGGTGCTAATTCTTCTCTTAAATTTTTAAGTTTCCCTTCTGCTTTATAAACTTTAATTTCATTTGGGCATTTTACTGCAATTCCAGATGAATCATATCCTCTGTATTCTAATTGTTCTAAGCCATCTAATAGAATATCAACGGCCGGCTTATTTCCTATATATCCAACAATACCACACATATTGTATCTCTCCTTAAAATAACTACAATATATATGGTATCATTAAAATAAGACTTTTCTAATCCCTTAATATAATTTTTACATTAGGTTAATCTAATATATGAATTCCAGCTCCTGTCATTGTTGGTCGGTAAACATTATGGTATCCCCAACCATTATTACCATAGTAACCTCTATTATATGAAGGTCCAAATTTGTTAATATAAGGGGAGGATAATATGGATGGAGTCATACCTGTTGGTTGACCGATTAAACTATTCATCAATCTATTTTTGATAGTCGTTTGCGGGTAATAGTTGCTCTGATTTGCAGAATAATAACCATTATCATAATCATTCCCTCGATAATTTGCCAAAACATTATTCATTCTCTGACTAATAGACATTGATGGATAATTTTGATTGAATAGCTCCTTTTCTATTCTGCTTAATCTGGAACTATTACTTTCTTTCCTATACGTTTGCCTAAATAAATACTTTTCAATTCTTGTTAAATCTCCATCATAAATGTTTTCATCATAATAATTATAATTAGAATTTGGTACATTTGTTATATGTTTAACTGTATAAGCAAAAGCTACGTTCAAATTTAAACTTATTATTAACCCAATTAGTGCTATTAAATTTCTCATCACTCACCCCTTCTTTTTAAATATGTTATAAAGATTTATAATAATTTTTAATCGTCTTATCAGCGAATCTTAACAATTAGCCAACTAGAGGAAATAATGTTAAAATCCTTATATGTTTGGATTTAATAAAAAAGAGAATAATAAGAAAAAACAAGTTATCGCATATGTTCATACCCATTGGGATAGAGAATGGTACAGAGAATTTGAGGTTTTCAGACTAAGACTTTTAAAAGTTTTTGATAATATTTTAAATATGTTAGAACAAGATAAACTTCCGTCTTTTTATTTTGACGGCCAAGTTTCGGCTCTTCTTGATTACCTTGAAATGCGACCTGAAAAAGAGCAGTTAGTCAGAGATTTAGTTGCACGAAAAAAACTTTTTATCGGTCCTTTTTATTGTTTAGTTGACGAATTTTTGACTGACGGTATTTGTTTTATGAAAAACCTAGAAATAGGGATGAAGATAGCTAAAAATTTCGGCTGTGAAGATTTTATCGGCTATTTTGCTGATACTTTTGGGCATAGTAAAAATGTTCCACTCATTCTAAAAGATTTTGGTATAGATAAAGCTATCGTATGGCGTGGTTGTGGTGATTTGCCTTCGGAATTTATCTTTAATGGCGTAAATACTGTTAACCTGATTAGAGGTTACTTTATGGATATATTTTCTTCTGACAAATTTATTGAAGATAAGGCAAAATTCTTAAAAAGCAATCTTGATAAAATTGCAGAAAAATCTAAAGATATTCTTCTTTTACCTATTGGTGCAGATCATTTAGGAATTCCGGAAGATATAAGTTCACAAATAGATTTGGTAAATCAATATTTGGAGGATTACGAAATTGTTTTAGCTTCTCCTTTTGATTATTTTGAAAAAGTAAAATTCAAAGAAAAATATAATGATGAACTTCGGGATAATTCTAAAACATTTATTTTGCAAGGTTCATATTCCGCAAGAACAAAGTTAAAACAAATGAACACCGAATGTTCTTATAAATTAGATCTTGCAAATAAACTTCAAATTAATTATGGAAACAATTATGCAAATTCAATTGAATATGCTTATAAATTGTTACTTCAAAATCAGGCACATGATAGCATTTGTGGTTGTTCTCTAGATACTGTCCATTCTGAAAATATGGTTAGATATAATAAAATTATTCAAATAGCGAATACTATAATTGAAGAAATAAGAACACCTCTACCGGACAATTTATCCATGAGTTTCAAATATCCTGATAAATATAAACTATTAGAAATTGAAAGAGATTATATTGAAGCTGGAACTCAAGTAGTTTTGCAGCGAAAAGGTTTTCCTGCAAAACTTTTATATGACACGTCCAAAATTCCGGTTACAGAGGATTATACAACTCTCTATACATTGTTAAAAGAATTTAATCCTGATGCAAAATCCTCAGATAAAGATGTTTTTGTTGATAATTTTGAGATTTTTAATAAAAATATAAGGCTTGAAGTGGTAGATGGACAAATAAATCTTTATGACAAATCAACCTGCTATAAAAATTTTATTGAATTTGTTCGCTATAAAGATGTTGGAGATACCTATAATTTTGCTCCTGTTGTAGATGATAAGGGAGAGGTTGCTGTAATTAAATCTTTCAAAAAAATTATGGATGGAGCTTTGAGATGCGGAATCCGTATTACAACATCGTTTTTCAATGTCGATGTATATTTGAATAAAAAATCGAAACTTCTAAATTTTAAAATTAAATTTCCAAATCTTCTAACAAATAGACTTTGGCAAGTTCGTTTTAACTTCCCTAAAAAAGTAACTGAAACTCAGTCTGAAGATATGAATTTACTTATAAAACGAAAATTTGATGCAGATTATAATATGAGAGAAAATTTACCTCAAGAACGAGGGTTAGAAGCATGGACAAACACGGCACCAATGCAGCGATTTGTTTGGGCTAACGGACTTGGTATAATTACTCACGGCTTAACAGAATATGAGGTTTATAAAAATACATTATCTGTTACACTATTGCGAAGTATTGGTGTAATTTCTAATCCTAAAAATCCCGCACGAACAACTCCTGCAGGTCCTCCGCTAGAGGTTCCTGCGGCTCAGCAATTAGGAGAAAATACCGCAGAATTTTCAATTGGATTTATCCCTGTTAAAGACTGGGCAACATACGTAGAAGAGGTTTATCCACAAACAATTCTATTTTAACAAAATAAAAAGCACTCATTTATTTGAGTGCTTAATTTATGTTTCCTATCCTTATTCCTTATATTTCTTTTCTCTTTATTCCTATTGATTATCCAACAACTTTTGATACAAAATTTACGGCTTCAAAGAATGAATCTTTAACAAATTCTTTTGCCAATACTTGAATTGGTCTATTTTCGATACAATCAAACACGTAATAGATTGGATCTTGTGAATTATTGAATCTCATTCTTCTATCGTGATTTTCTAAATATTTAAATTCTTTTGTTACTCTTGATTTTCTAGCGGTTGGTTTAACCATTGTTCCAAAAGCTTGACCTGATGTTGATACCATATTATTTTCTCTCTTCTCTCTTATTTATATCTTACATATATATAAAGTAAATATTTATAGGAAAATTGACTTTTTTAAAAGCAAATGTTAACTTATGTTAACTATTTATTTAGGTCTATACATTCTTCTTCATTTTTTAGGTTTTTACCAACGGATTTTTCAAGTTCTGCTCTTGCAGAATTGTATTGATATAAGGCATTATAATAAGTTAATTGAGCCTGTTCATAGGTATTTTCTGCATCTTTCAATTCTGTAGGAGAACCTTCTCCAACTTTGTAACGACCAAAGGATAATTCATAGTTTTCTTTAGCTTGTTTGACTTGTATAATTGCATATGGAATTTGATTTCTTGTTTCTTCTAATTTTAAATAGGCATTTTGAATTTCTAAATAGATTGTATTTTGGGTGTTTTTTGCATTTGCAAGTTCTTTATCATATAAATATTTAGCTTCTTTTATTTCGTTTGCGATTAGCATGACATTTATTGTCGGGAAAATTAAATATCCTCCGATATTATAACCATCATTTGACCACCATGTTTTACCACCTTTTT
>CALAWF010000129.1 GCA_937894665.1 uncultured bacterium
CTCAAGAATGTTAAACGTCCAACGAATGGGTCTGTCATAACTTTGAATGCTAAAGCTGAGAATGGTTCGTCATCAGAAGAATGTCTTTCAGTTTTTGTACCGTCTTCTAATTCACCTTCGATAGCTTTTACATCTACTGGAGATGGCATATAATCAACGATTGCGTTTAATAACAACTGAACACCTTTGTTTTTGAATGCTGTACCACAAGTTACAGGAACGATTTTGTTTTCGCAAACTGCTTTTCTTAATACAGCTTTCAATTCGTCAATTGAAATTGAATCAGGATCTTCGAAGTATTTTTCCATCAAAGCATCATCTTCAGATGCGATAGCTTCAACCATAGCATCGTGATATTCTTTAGCTTTTTCTAACATATCAGCAGGAATATCTTCTTCTTTAATATCTGTACCTAAATCGTTAGTATAGATTTCAGCTTTCATTGTCATAAGGTCAATTAAGCCTGTGAATTTATCTTCAGAACCGATTGGTAATTGGATAGGAACAGCGTTAGCACCTAATCTAGTTTTGATTTGGTCAACAACTCTGTAGAAATCAGCACCTGTTCTATCCATTTTGTTTACGAATACCATACGAGGAACTTCGTATCTGTTAGCTTGTCTCCAAACTGTTTCAGATTGAGATTGAACACCACCTACTGCACAGAATACAGCAACAACACCGTCTAATACACGTAAAGAACGTTCAACTTCGATTGTGAAGTCAACGTGTCCAGGGGTATCAATGATGTTGATTTGGTGTCCTTTCCAAGTAGCTGTTACGGCAGCTGATTGGATAGTAATACCACGTTCTTTTTCTTGTTCCATAAAGTCTGTTACAGCAGCACCATCGTGAGTTTCACCGATTTTGTGAGTTTTACCTGTGTAAAACAAAATACGTTCTGTTGTAGTTGTTTTACCGGCGTCGATGTGGGCTGCAATACCAATGTTTCTAATTTTTTCCAATGGAGTTAATCTTGCCATTTTTTCTTTTCCCTTTTTTATTTATATGTACATCGCTATTTTATATTTAGCCTCACTATGATTATCCCATAAAAATATTAGATTTCAATTAAAATAGAAGTTTTATTAACTTTTTTAAGGTAAGTCTATAAGTCTATAAGTGGATAAGTTGATAAGTTGTATAAAGGTAATAGGGGACAGGGAAATAAGGAAATAAGTTCGTTCAGAAGGCTTTAAGACCTTATGGCACTGAGGCACTAAGGTCTTTATTGTGTTATCCCTCAAGAATGATGTATTATTTTTATTGCTTTATTCCCATACAAAAGGGAAGTGGCTTTTCAACCACTTCGCTTTTGTATATTTATGTCATTCTGTTATTCAGCGTCTTTACTTCCAAATTTTGAGAATAAATCATTTGCTTTATTTTCAACGGCTTCTGTTAGTTCTTTGTTCGCTTTTTCTTGTGCAACTCTTTCGATTTCTCTATTATCTAATTCTTTCGTAATCATTGCAATTTTTTCTAATTCTGTAGGAGCAGAACTAATTTTTTTGTATGCAGCATCTGCAGCCTCACTTGAAGCATACTGGATTGCTTCTTGTATTTTTTTACCTTTGTTATAACCATAAATTTCTGTTCCATCCCATAAGGTACTAAAAGTTAAAAAGTTTGAGGGTGAGAGCTTGTCTGATTTATCTGTAGGTTTAACGTCAAAGAATCCTCTATATTTGTTTGCATATGGAGAAGTAATTCTCGGTTCTAAATTTTCTAAAATTTCCATATGATAATATTTAGTATCTTTTAAATTCTCTCCAATTCGTTCAAGAGTTTCCAATGTTTCCATTGGTGCTTTTTTTAATGATTCCATTGCTTCCGGTTTAATTTTTAACGCCATTCCGAAGTTTGGAGAAGAGTAATTGTTGTTAACTTGCATAATTTTTCCTTTCTGCTATTTCTTATATGTTTTTTATAATTCTATTTGATGACTTCCAAGAAGTTTAAATGTTTCAATTGCTTGTCTTATCGGAGTTTTAGCAACTTTGATTTTATTATACGCTTCAAGTGCTTCATCTTTTGTTTCAAATGGAAATCTTAAACAGTACTTTTGACCTTTTCGTCTAAATTTCACAAGAGGAGAACCGTCCCAAATTGTTGTTATGTTTAGTTCATTTGAACTCGGTTTTACAGGATGAAACATTTTTGAATAAATATCTAATCCCTTTCCATAAATTTTTGGCTCAAGATTGTCGGTTAACTCAAGGGTTTTATCTGTAAATTTGGCTAAATCTTTTTCCGCTTGTTTTATTGCCGCAGCATCTTCCGGAGATAGTGTATGTAAAATCTTTTTTGCTTCGGATCTAACCTTTAAAGAGCCAAAATGTGGGGATGTATAATTGTTTGAAATTTGCACTTACTAATTCCTTCTATATAAAACGATTCGTAAGTGTATTAAAGCTCCTAAATATAAAATTTGCTTTTATTTTGATAAAGATGAAGTTTTGTTAAATTCCAACAGATAATCCTGCACAAATATTTATTGATTGACCGGTAATTCCTTTTGCTTCTTCTGAAATTAAGTATTTTACAAGTCCTGCAATTTCTTCCGGTTTAACAAACCTTCTTTGAGGAATGCTTTCCAAAATTTCTTCTTCTGAAAATTCACTATCTTCTATAGAGGATTTTCCTAACTCCGTATCAACCCAACCGGGGTTAATTGTATTCACTGTAATTCCAAATTCTGCAAGTTCTAATCCTGTCGCTTTAGAAAGACCAATTAGTCCGGCTTTTGTTGAAGAATAAATGCTTGCATATGCTTCTCCCATAACGCCTGATATGGAGCCAATATTGATAATTCTTCCAAATTTATTTTTTTTCATATGGGAAACAGAGCATTTCATTAAATAAATTGGAGCTTTTAAATTAACTGCAAGCATGCTGTTTAGTTTTGAGATTTCAGTGTCTTCAATTCCGCAATAAATATAATCCCCTGCGTTATTTACCAAAATATCAATACCTTTTTCTTTAATAAAATCTCCAAGTTTAATTAAATTTTCTTCTTTTGAAAGGTCGCAAACAAAATACATTCCTTCTCCAAATTCTTTGAGATTGTTTTCGCTTCTTGCCGTAACGTAAACATTTCCATAACTTTGAAGATTTTGAGCGATAACTTTCCCAATTCCTCTTGATGCTCCGGTTACTAGTATATTCATTTCGTTTTGCTCCTTTATGAAAATAATTTTATGGCGTTAAAAAATCCCCGAGAGTTCGGGGATTAAAATTTTATTGTTTGGATAATTTTCTATTTAACAAGTCCAAAACCTAGAAGGAATGTGCAGAAAATAAAGATTGCACAAATAATTCCTGTTAGTTTATTCAAACCTTTTTCGGCACTTTTTTGTGATGCAAAAACATGCGATGCTCCACCAATTCCTCCGATTCCATCACCTTTTGGAGAGTGAAGCAATACTAGAATTGTTAAAAGTACTGCCGCAACAGTTTCTATTGTCCATAATATATTAGCCATTATTTAGTTTTCTCCTTTTTAATAAAATGTGCTCTTTTTGAGTTTAATTCAATGTTCTCAAAAGTATATAGTCTTGCCGGACGTTTTGAGGATGATTTTGTGTATTCTTCAAGTTCAATCAAACCATTTGTTGCAAGAGCTTTTTTTCTAAAATTACGTTTATCCAATTTTCTTTCCATGATAAGTTCGTAAGCCTTTTGCATTTCAGTAAGAGTGAATTTCTCCGGTAACAATTGATATGCAACAGGACATAATTCAAGTCTTTCTCTTGTTCTTTTTAGAGAATATTGGATAATTTCTTTGTGGTCATAAGCAAGAGGTGGAAGATCACTAACTTTGTGCCAACCTAATTCCGGAGTTGAAACAATTTTGATGTCTTCTGATCTAACTAAAGCAAAATATGCACAAGTGATTACACGGGCATTAGGGTGTCGAAGAGGGTCGCCAAATGTATATAACTGTTCAAGGTAAATGTTATCTACATCGGTTTTTTCTTTCAAAACTCTTAAAGCAGCTTCATCCAGATTTTCTGATAATCTTACATAACCACCAGGGATAGCCCATCTTCCTTTGAAGGGTTCGGTGGTTCTTTTTACAAGCAATACGTGAATTGCATTGTTTTTAATTGTCAAAATAACTACGTCGACTGTGATTTCGTGTGTTTTAGTTTCGTTAAACATTCTTATAATAACCCTTTGCCTAATATAAATATATAATAAACATACCTGATACAATTAATCAATTTGTAAAAATATTTAATATTTGTTAACAATTTCTGCCGAAATATGCAATTTGTATATACAAAAATACTTTATATATGTACAGGGGATATAAGAGATATTATGACAAACGTTTATATGGCAGCATTACATAGTCGAATTGACCATATGGGTCCTCCACCATCAGCAATGGGAGGAAATCCATTCGCTGGTCCTTGCTGCCCAAATATGTTTTCAATCTCTACTCCTAGTCTTGGAATGGCTTTAGCAGGAGCATATATGAATGCTCCAATTATGCCTATGTATCCATCATTCTGTGGATTTGGTACAATGCCATCTCTTTTTTCAATTGCTGCAACAACCGCTGCTGCTTCTGCAGCTCCATATGTTGGAACATTTGGTTCATTGACTATGCCTCAAACTTATCAATTGCCAAGTTTCAACTATTCAATGCCAACATTATCTACATTCCCAACATTTAACTTTGGACCTGTTTCATATAACTTCAATTTCTCTTATGGATCTTCAAATCCATTCTCAACAGAATCATCTTCTTCAAATTATGAATTCAACTCTTCTTCAAAAATTAAACAGGGATTGTTGAAAGGAAATTTGAAAGGTAAAGAAGCTGTAATTACTCAACTTTGCGAAAAATACAATGTTGATGTTGCTTTAGTTTTATCAATTATCGGTCAAGAATCAGGTTTTGGTACCAGCAACTTAGCTCAACATAACAACTTTATGGGTTATAGAGCTGCCGGTGATGCAGGAAAAAGTTCAAAAGGTTTTGGTTATTTCTCAACTCCTGAAAAAGGATTAGAAGCTGCAATCAGAAATATCTCAAAATACCCTCAAAAATATGCTTCAAAAGGTGTTAAAAAAGCCGATATGAATAATATTGACGCAATTGGTCAAATCTATTGCGAAGGTTCTTCTTATTCATCAGCAATCAAAAATATCTATAACAAAACTGTAAAAAGTTATTTAGCATAAGGATTAATATTTAATTTACAAAAAGTACATATTTTCTTGAAGTCTGGAATTGTTTCGTGTACTTTATCCATGTAACCAAATTTATAAGAAAGGGAAAAATGGATAAGGGATATATTGAAAACGGTTTTATCGTTGATTTAACCGCTGCAAAAAAGACTTCTGAAATTATTTATGAACTTTCACGAATTTTAGATATGCCGGAATCAAAAGGAAAACATATCTGTTTGAAATTGGGTTCTGTTAATCTTTCAGAAGCTGAATTAACTAGTGTTAAAGCCCTTGTAGAATTGATGGAATCACAACTTGCATTTATTAGTACAAGCTCAACAACCACGTTGGAATCTGCAACTGCATTGGGTATTAAAATATCAGAATTTACAAATGAAATTGAAGCTCCGGCTTTTGAATCAAAAGAACCAACTCCGGAAGTTTCTAATGCTTTAGATAATATTTTTGGAGAAGATTCAGCCCCAACACAAGAAAATAAAGAAGTTGAAACTCCCAAAGAAGATAATGCCGAAGTTGATAACTCTGAGGTCGAACAAGAAGAAAAAACGGATGATGATGAAATTTCTCCAATTGTTCGCCATGATGAAACAATTGCTGAAAAAGTTGAAGCTCAAGAAGTTAAAGAAGAGTCAGACGAGGAAATTGCCGCATTGAAAAATGCTCCGGAAACTCTTCCAACTCTATATTTAAGAAAAACAATTCGTTCAGGTCAAAGTATTTCTTCTGATGGTAATATTGTTATTATCGGAGATGTAAACCCTGGTTCTGAAATTATTGCAAAAGGTGATATTACTGTTTGGGGTATTTTGGGCGGTATTGCTCATGCAGGTTCTGACGGTAATAATTATGCAAAAATCAGAGCATTAAAACTTAATCCTGTTCAAATCAGAATTGGTGAAGTTTTTGCAAGAAGACCTGACACAATCAATTTGCCATATATTCAAAAATCTTGTGAGTATATTCCGGAAGAGGCATTTACATATAATGGCAGCATTGTTATAAGAAAAATACATGAAGAAAATTAAGGAGATATAAATGACTGGTAGAGTAATAGTAATTACATCCGGAAAAGGCGGAGTAGGTAAAACAACTACTAACGCTAATATCGGTACTGCTCTTGCAAAAGCCGGTAATAAAGTCGTAATGATTGATACAGACTTAGGGCTGAGAAATTTGGACTTATTACTTGGTTTGGAGAACAGAATTGTTTATACAATTGTTGACGTTGTTGAAAAACGTTGTAAATTGAAACAAGCATTAGTTAAAGACAAGAAAAATCCTAATCTTTGTTTGTTAGCTGCTGCTCAAACTCGTGATAAAACCGCAGTTACAGAAGAACAGTTGAAAGAAATTTGCGAACAATTGCAAAAAGATTTTGATTTTATTTTGGTTGACTGTCCTGCAGGGATTGAACAAGGTTTCCAAAATGCGGTAGCCGGTGCTTCTGAAGCAATCGTTGTTACAACTCCTGAAATGTCAGCAGTTCGTGATGCCGATAGAATTATTGGTTTGTTAGAAGCAAAAGAAGAAATTGAATCTTATAAATTGCTTATCAATAGGGTTAGACCAAATCTTATTAAATCAAATGATATGATGAGTGTTGAAGATGTTGCAGAAATTCTTTCTGCTGATTTGATTGGTATTATTCCGGAAGATACCGGAATTATTACTTCAACAAACAAAGGTGAACCAATTGTTAATGATGAAGATTCTTTAGCAGGTAAGGCTTACAGAAATGTAGCACACAGAATTATGGGCGAAGAAGTTCCATTCCTTAACCTTGAAGAAGAAACAAGTTTTATGACTAAGGTTAAGAAATTCTTCTCACACCTTGTAGGTAAGGAGAAGTAAGATGAGTGAAAATTTATTAAAAGAAATTTGCAACAGAGTTCTAAGTTTATTCAAACAAACTGAAAAAGAAGAAGAAAACGCTAAAGATGTTGCTTGTAACAGATTGCGTGTTGTTCTTATGCAAGATAGAACAAATCTTACACCTGAACTATTGCAACGTATGAGAAAAGAACTTGTTGAACTTCTTTCAAAATACGTTGAAATGGATAAGGATGCTCTTGAGTTGAATTTTGATCAAGAAGGTGATCAAATGGCTTTGATGCTTTCAATCCCTGTAATTAGAGCAAAAGATGAAAAAGAAATTGAAGAAGCTCTAAAAGCAGAAGATGAAGCAAAAGAGTCTGACGAAGATTTAGAATCAGAAGCTGATGATGATTCAGAAGAAGAAAAAACAGATGACAACTCTGATGAAGGCTCTTCTGACGACGAAGAAGAAGAAAAAGAAACCGAAAATGAAGAAGCAAAATCTGAAGAGGTAGAAATTACAGAAGAAACTTCTGAAGAACCTGAACAAAATCATGAATAATTAAGAGTCAAAATATTTTTCGAACAACCGCTGCAGGCATAAGGTCTGTGGCGGTTGTTTTTTATCCTCAACATTACTAAAACTCTTGCCAAGGTTAGAGCAATCCTTTATAATGAATAAGGAAATAAGAAGATATAAGGAGCATAAAATGAACAGAATATTAAGAAATGTAACGGGGGGGGGGTAGCCGACTTTTCAAGCACTCACTAGCTTTTACCCTTGCTGAAGTGTTAATAACATTAGGAATAATTGGAGTTGTTGCAGCAATGGCAATTCCTAGTCTTATGGAAAATGTTAGAAATAGAGATTTACAAGCTCAATTGAAAAAGACATATTCAGAATGGAATCAAATTAGTATGCAATTTATGGATGACCATGAACAGTCTATTCCTGATTATGTTTTTGAATATGGAAATGGTGCTTTAGTAAAAGAACTCCCCAAGTATCTTAAGGGTTTTAGTAAATTTTCTGACTGGGTATATAGTTCTAAAGATGAAAATGGTGATAATTTAACAACCATGCCATATTCAATATATACAATGAAAGGTGTTAAAACATTACCAATGTGCGATAATGTTGGTATGAGAAATGATATTTCAGGGT
>CALAWF010000130.1 GCA_937894665.1 uncultured bacterium
ATATTTCCTTTTCCCTATCTTCGGGGAAAACGCAAAATAATATTACATACTCTACAGTTTATCTCGCAGAATGACAGAGTAAATTAAATGCCGATAAACCTAAATATTTTGCAGACTTTCCTAATAATTCTTCAATTTTTAAAAGCCTATTATATTTTGCAATTCTTTCCCCTCGAGAAAGCGAACCGGTTTTAATTTGCCCACTATTTACTCCTACGGCTAAATCCGCAATAAGGGTATCTGTAGTTTCTCCGGAACGATGTGAAATTACAGTTGTATAACCTTTTGATTTTGCAAATTTTATAGAATCTAAAGTTTCTGAAAGTGTACCAATTTGGTTTGACTTAATAAGGACAGAATTGGCACAATTTTTTTCTACACCCATTTTGATTCTGCGTAAATTCGTAACAAATAAATCATCTCCGACAAGTTGGCATTTTCCGTTTAACTGCTTTGTCAAAAATTCCCAACCTCCCCAATCTTCTTGCGACAAACCGTCTTCAATAGATATAATTGGAAATTCATCAACTAACTTTATTAAAATTTCTGAAAATTCTTCGCTGGAGTAACCCTGACCTCTGATAAAATATTTGTTGCCATTATAAAATTCACTCGATGCCGTACCAAAGAAATTTTTCTTTTTACCGGAAAAAAACCCCGCCGCTAAAATTGCTTCGATTATTAGCTCAATTGCTTCGATATTTGTTTTTAGACGAGGGGCAAAACCCCCTTCATCCCCCACACCCACCGGCAAATCTCTTTTTTTCAAGAGAGATTTTAAGGTTTGAAAAATTTCAACCCCAACCTGCATTGCATGCGAAAAATTTTCAGCACCAACAGGAGCTATCATAAATTCTTGAAATTCCAACCCATTATCCGCATGAACTCCACCATTGAGAATATTCATCATTGGAACAGGAAGAGTATTCCCGCAAATTCCGCCGATATACTCATACAATTCCTGTCCATAAAATTTTGATGCAGCTTTTGCACACGCAAGCGACACCCCCAAAGCTGCATTTGCTCCCAAATTTCCCTTATTGTCAGTCCCATCAAGTTCTATTATTTTTTTATCAATATCATATTGCTTTGAAACGTCATCACCTATAAGCGTTGGGGCAATAATTTTATTCACATTATTTACTGCCTGCATTACGCTTTTCCCGCCGTAAATTTCGGAGTTTTTATCTCGTAATTCTACCGCTTCAAATTTGCCGGTAGAAGCTCCTGACGGAACAGATGCAACTCCTTTTTCTCCAGAATATAATTCAACTTCGACCTCCAAAGTCGGATTTCCACGAGAATCTAAAATTTGACGGGAATGTATATTTTTAATCGCTGATGACATAATTTTTCTCCTAAATTTGTAGTTTAAATTTAGGGGAAATTTATGCTAGTTTCAATTAGCCGAAACTCTTAACCAATATGGCTATAAATCTCTGACGGGGTGTTAATTAAAATCGTTGCACCATTTTTGAGTAAAAAACCTTCATCACGAAACCCCCAAGTTACACTGATACAAGGCATTTGAGAATTTTTTGCTGTCATAATATCGACATCGGAATCCCCAACATAAACTGCATCTTCAGGATTTAATTCAAACTCTTTTAGAACAGTAAAAACGGTGTCAGGAGCTGGTTTTTTCTTAATTCCTTGAGCTTCGTTTTCACCGGCAGCAAAATCAATATATCCATCAAAATACTTTTTACACAATTCTTTTACCGCTAAATCGAATTTATTTGAAACAACTGCAATTTTTAAACCTTTAGATTTTAAATTTGATAACATCTCTAAAATTCCCGCATATGGAGCGGTTTTGTTATACATGTTTTTGGCATAATTTTCTTTAAATATTGCCAAGCATTTTTCAAAATTAGGATTATTTTTCCCAGTCGGAATAGCACGTTCAATGAGCCTTGCAACTCCATTTCCTACAAACTGTCTGACTTCTTCTATAGTTCTTGTCGGATAACCAAACTTTGCAAGGGCATAATTAGTACTGTCAGCCAAGTCGTCCAATGTGTTTAGCAATGTTCCATCTAAATCAAAAATAACAATTTTTTTCATAATAAAATCCTCAAAATTTATTATACCTCAAGAACTTTTTTGTGATAAATTGTTTGTTGTATCAGCGGATAATGTTGATATTTTGAAAGAAGGTTTTCTATGGACAAAATAACACTTGAACAAGATAAAAAAGGTGAACATTCAATATTGATGATACTTTTAGGTGGACTTGCAATCCTTGCAATTATCACAGGATTACTCACAAATTACAAAAACGAAACTCTAATTTGCTCAAAATCCAAAGATATTTGTACTGTAGAAAAAATTAATCTATTAAACTTTAAATCTACTAAAAATTTGGTAAAATATTCTGACATTGCCACTGTCGGTTTTTTGAAACAAAAAGTTAAAGGAAATAAATACGCAAAAGGTTATGCTTTTTATCTTTTGACTTTTATTCTGAAAGATAATAATCCTAAAGAAATTTTTAAAAGTGAATACTACGAAAAAGCAGACGTTGACAAGGATATAGTAAATTTGAGAAAACAAATGGAAGACCAAAGTTCTGATATTGTAACCTTGAAAAGAGAATATTAATTTCTTCAAAAATCAATCTTTTGATTGTTTAAGAACAATTTTTTCATTCTCAAAATTTTGACAAAATTATATCCTAAGGATATTCCTATAAGACATACTATAAGAGCGTTTTAATTTTTATTTTTGAAAAATAAATGTCAAAAAATTTTTATTTTTTGTGGGATTTTAGCATTTTTTCGCAATCAATACATAAAATGGTGTAGTTTTTGATAAAAAATACATTATTTTAATGAAAACTTTTTTAAATTTTTCGCTATAATAAAGAAAAGTTTAGAAATGTTAAGAGCTTAAAGCCTTGATATAACAGAGTTTTTAAACTTTTATAAAATTACATATTCCATTAATTTAAAAAAAGTAGTAGTATAAAATTATGATTTTAAAGGAGGTTTTAAAAATGTTTACAAGCAGAAAAGAACAAAAAGAAATGCAAACTCAAATTATTGAATCAGCAGGTAAAATTTACAACTACCTATCTGACAAAGGTGAAGTTACTATCAACAAATTAAGAAAAGATATGGATTTAGATGATAACTTTACTTACATGGGTTTAGGTTGGTTATCAAGAGAAGACAAAATCTCTTATACTCAAAAACCAAAATCAATCACAGTTAAATTAGTTTAATTGAGTTGAAACCAAAATTTAAAAGGTCGGGCTATATAGTCCGACCTTTTTTTACATGTTTGTTAAATTTTTAAAAAGTGTTATAATCAATTCACAAGGAGAAATTATGAGTAATAATATTTTTAGCCCAAAAGGTAGAATTGACCA
>CALAWF010000131.1 GCA_937894665.1 uncultured bacterium
CATCTATTAGAGCAGCCATGATAGAAGCAGGTTTTCAGGTTGGGAATATTTATAATAAGCGTTTAAATAAATTTACAGGAACAATTGCAACAAAGGATAAGAAGCTAATAAAATATCCCCTCTCAGAATTCGATTTAGGGCTGTTAAAAACTAAGGCTGGTATATTTTATCGTGATGAAAATTTAACAGCCTCTAACGAGGCAATTAGTGAGCGTCGAAATAAGGACGTTAAAAATAGTAATCGAATTTCCAGTTCTCATTATATTAAAATATCGAAACTCCAATAGGTAAATTTTATAAGTATATAACTAAACGATATATCAATTATTATCAGAACTTTTTCCAATTTTTTTTAGTGAAATTTCATACCCTAAAAGTTTTGCAAAAAATTCTACATCGTTGAAATCAAGAGAACCTTTTCTCATTTTGTGTGATAGTCCATCCATAGTGTATTTCTTATCACTATTTTCTGTTGCCAATTTTGCAAGTTGAGTTAGAGTCATACATTCTTTGGCTAACATAATTTTTACGAACTCACGTACAGACATAAAACCTCCACAAAATAGATTTATATGTCTAATTATTGATTATATTGACATGTTTCGGCAAACGCTTTATGATAATAGAACTATATATCTATAAACCATGTAATGATACATTAATTACTTAATAATTAAAGGAGAAATATATGAAAAAGGGTTTTACTCTTGCAGAAGTTTTGATAACGATAGGAATAATTGGTATCGTAGCAGCAATGACAATACCTTCATTAATGACAAAAATGCGAAATGTCAGAGATTCAGCTACATTGAAAGAAGATTTTTCTATTTTGAAGCAAATGATGCTTTCAGCTAATGACGACGGAGCTATGGCATCAATTGTTACGGGAAATAACATGGATGAAATGAAAAATTGGTTTAATACATATTTCTTACCATATATAAAAGTTGCAAATGTTTGTTATGGAACTTCTGGTTGCTTCAGTGAAGATGTAAAAACCTCAAATGGTTCAAGATGGTCTACAATAAAACCTTGTGGATTTGCTTCTATAGCATTTACACTTAATAATGGTAGCTATATTTGTATGGATGATTTTGCTGATACAAGATTTGGGATTCAAACTAATGGAATAACTATTGGTATTTTGGTTGATGTTAATGGAGATAAAAAACCTAACCAATTTGGAAAAGATATTTTTGCATTAGTATTCAAGGATGAGAGCTTAGTTCCTGGAGGTTACGATATGACACAAGCACAGATTGATGAAAATTGCTCAGAAAAATGTTCTTCAGGAAATTATTGTGGCACATATTGTATGCAAAAAGTTGTAAAAAATGGGTATAAACTTCCTGTTTACGGTAAATAAATATTAATTTCTTTCTTTTATAATTAAATACCAATATAATGTATTATTATGAATAAATCTTATGATGTAATAGTTGTTGGTGGAGGAACTGCCGGTTGTGCAACGGCGTATATGGCTGGCAAACTTGGTCTTAAAGTTCTTCTTATTGAAAAAGGGATTCATCTAGGCGGAACAATGACTTCCGGATTAGTTGTTCCGGTTATGAAATCCGGAAATCATCAAATTAATACCGATTTTTATAATATTTTAATCAATGAAATGCACAATGTTGGTGGGCAAGTTACTTATCAGGACAATCCCGGATGGTTTAATCCTGAACTGCTTAAAATTGTCTTGGATAAAATTATGAAAGATGTTTCTGTAGATGTGAGATACAATGCAGAAGTAAAAGATGTAAAAACAGAAGGTAAATACATCCTCTCACTGGAAACAAACAAGGAAATATCATCTGTATATAACGAAGAGGTAGATACGGATAATATCAACCCTATTAGGCATAAACCATTATCAGTATATATCGAAGCGAAGTACTTTGTAGATGCTACAGGAAATTGCGATTTTTCAAATAATATTAATTGCAAATTTTTAGAAATGAAATCCGAATATCAACCGATGAGTTTGCGATTTTTGATGAGCGGAATTGATTTAAAAAAATTTGGACATTGGCTCTTGAAAATTGATAATGATAGAAATGTAACGACTGTTGAAAACATTGATGGTGTAACACATTTATCAACAGCTTATACGTGGGATACTGATAAACACTGGGCTTTAGCACCATATTTTGATAAAGCCGTAGAGTTCGGAGAGCTAAAAGACTCTGATAGAAACTATTTTCAGGTATTTACAGTAGCAGGAATGCACGATGCTTTAGCATTTAACTGTCCTAGAATCCCTGAAAACCTTAACCCAAATCTGGTTAAAGACACTTCAAAAGCCTTAATTGAAGGTAGAGAAGCTATTTTCAGGCTATCGAAATTCTGCATAAAATATTTTCCAGGTTTTGAAAATGCTTATATTTCAAACATTGCAGATTTTTTAGGAGTAAGAGTATCAAATAGGCTAAAAGGCAAATATATTTATACAATTGACGATTTAAAATCAGGGAAAAAGTTTGAACACCCAGCATTAATCTCAAATTATCCGGTAGATGTTCATAATAGGTCTAAAAACACCTCCACTCTAGAAAAAACTGGAGAATATCAACTTCCAATAGAAAGTTTAATGGCTTATGATTATGAAAATTTATTCGTTGTCGGTCGAGGTATTTCTGCTGATTATATGGCTCAAGGGGCATTAAGAGTGCAAGCCAGTTGTTTTTCAATGGGCGAGGCTGTTGCTAAATACATTAAAGAACAACTTTCTTAACAAGGTCTTGATACTTTCTTACATAAAATACTCATAGCCGTTAATAATGGGTCGATAGTAGGCGAAAAAGGTGGGGAATAAGTTAAGTCATTCCTTTTAAATTCTTGGACGGTTAAACGGCCTAATAAGGCTGTTGCAAGAGCATTAATTCTTTTATCCGCACCAATTGAACCAACCGCTTGCCCACCTAATAGCAACCCCGATGCTTTATCTGCCATAACTTTTAATGTAATTTCACCAACATTGGGCATATAAGCGACTTTATCAGTCTTGGAAACGATCGCAAAAACTGGCGTATAACCAAATTCTAAGGCTTGAGCCTCTGTTAATCCGGTCATTGACATTGTTGTATTTAAACATCTTGTTACAGAAGAGCCTAAAACTCCTTCAAATTCGGAATACACACCAGCGGCATTTAATGCTGCATATTCTCCTTCTTTATTTGCAGTTGAACCAAGAGGAACCCAAACATAGTTTCCACTGATTAAGTGTCTTTCTTCACAACAATCTCCGCAAGCATAAATATTTTCTATAGAAGTTTGCATTAATTTATTTACACGTATTGCACCGGTATCACCTATGACAATACCTGCATCTCTTGCGATTTCAGAATTAGGTTTTATACCAACAGACAATATTACAATATCAGTTGGCATATATTTGCCTGATAGAGTTTTAACGCCAGTGGCAACGCCATTTTCACCCAATATTTCCGTTACAATTTCGCTGGTGTGAATTTCAAAATTATTGTCATTAGATTGGTCTAAACGTTGACGAATCAACTCTGACATATCAGTATCAAATGATGGCATTATTCTATCATTTTTTTCAATTAAATCAACAAATAATCCATTTCTAACAAATGCTTCTAAGAGTTCTAGACCAATAAAACCACTTCCAATAACAACTGCTCGTTTTGACTCAAGCATCTTATTACGAATTGCAATACCATCTTCAATTTTTCGTAAAGAATATACATTTTTATAATCTTTAACTCCTGCAATATTTGGTATGATTGGTCTTGCTCCTGTTGCAATAATAAGTTTGTCATAATCAACTAAAAATGCATGTTTTTTATTACAAACTAATACTTGCTGTTGAGCGGGAAGTATTTTTTCAACTTTTGATTCTAAATAAACATCAATTCCTGAAGTATTAAACTCTTCTACAGAACGAACCAATAACGATGTATAATCCGCAAAATTGCCTTCGATATAATAAGGCAAACCACAAGCAGAATAAGATACATGCGTATCATCAGTGTAAATACTTACTTCAGAATCGGGTAAAAGTCTTTTAATTTTTGCTGCTGCTTTTGCTCCGGCGGCAACCCCACCGATTATAACAATTTTCATAGTTATAATCTAATGGAATTTCCAAAATTTTTCATTACACAATTGACTAATTTGTGCTATAGGTATTTAAAATTACGCTTTTCATAAATTCACAATAGGCATCTTTATCTTGATCTATATTTTCTGCCTTTTTAATTAAATCTTTAAGCTCTACAATTATCTGCTTTCTTATTAGGTCTTCATACATGTGATACACACCCCGTTATTATCTATTACAAATATATATACGGAATGATTTTTTAAAACTTTAACAATTCTGCTTAAATATTAAGAAATATAAAAGTCGGATTTCTCCGACTTTTATAAAATTTATTTATGGTATTCGCTATATTCTTTAGCTGTTTCTCGCCATTCATCTTCTAAAACGCTATAAGCATGACTCCAGAATTTTTCAATTGCATAAGTTTCACGTTCTTCCTTATGTAAAATATGAACAACTACATCGCCATAATCAAGCAAATTCCAACGATTTTTCATATCATTTTCCTGACGAATAGGTAATCGTGAAAATACAGTTTTGATTCTATCTTTAACTGTTTCCATCAACGCCTTTACCTGTGGAGTCGAATCGCCTGTAGCAATTACAAAATAATCTGCTAAAGATGAAACATTGCTAATATTCAAAATTGTAATATCTTTCGCCAATTTATCGTCTAAAAATTGTGCAATAGCACAAGCAAATTTATGTGAATCTATTTCGTTCATTATATACCTTTCTATCTAACTTTCCATCATATCAACACGGCGTTGGTGTCTTCCGCCTTCAAATTCTGATTTTAACCAAATATCTACAATATCCATTGCTAAGTTAATACCTATAACTCGTTCCCCTAAACACAGTACATTTGAGTTATTATGAGCTCTTGATGCTCTGGCAGAGAATGTATCCCCACAAAGAGCCGCTCTTATACCTTTAACCTTATTCGCAACAATCGACATTCCAATACCTGTGCCACAAATTAAAATGCCTCTATCAGCAACTCCAGAAACAATTTTTTCAGTAACCTTCCTTGCAATTATTGGGTAATCACAAGAGTCTGTAGAATAAGTGCCAACATTAAAACACTCAAATCCTTGTTCTTGTAAATGTTTTAAAATTTGTTCTTTATATTCAAAACCACCATGGTCAGAACCAATTGCAATTTTTAACCTTTCCACAATAACGCATCTCCTTTAGCTATGAACAATGTATCTTTCTTGATTTTAGCGTTTATTAGATGAAAAGTAAAGAAAGAAGAAAAACTTTACAACAAAATAGAGGCATAAAGCCTCTATAAAAATGGAGTTTAATACTTATATACATTTTATTATGAACTACTTACCAATTGCATTGCCTGTTGTAATAAATCCTTATTAGAAGAAATAAGTTTATTTACAACTTCCATCTGCATTTTTGCCATTTGATAATATGAAATATTTCCTTTAAAATCCGCATTAGACAATTCAATTAAGCCTGAACGGATTTCACCGCAACCAAGAACAGGCTTACCGGATTCTTCCGTTTCTAAGAATAAGCCATCTTTATATTCATAAAGTCCAGCGGCATTGTGAAAATTACGAGTAGTTATACGATATAGAGGAACAACTTTTTTACCATTTTCGGCTTTACCTACAATAGTACCATCATTCTTAATTTCATATTCATCATATTTTCCTAAATATTTACCATTGTTAGGGTCAATCCACATTTTAATACTGGTTGTTGGAACATCCAAAGCACCACCTTTTAGAGATGTTTGTTGGTATAAATCAG
>CALAWF010000132.1 GCA_937894665.1 uncultured bacterium
TGATTATATTTCTGGCATGACAGATAGATATGCCGTGGAAAAATTTAAAGAAAACTTTATTCCTGAAGGTATCAAGCGTGGCATGGGGGATGAATATTTATTCAAACTTGCAAATGCAATGAAGTAAAGAGTTATGGATATACAATATTTGTCTGAATATCTTGAATTTATTGAAATCGAAAAGGGGTTATCTAAAAATACGGTAGATGCCTATAGAAGGGATTTGTCTGCTTTTTTTGATTTTTTAGCCTTAAAATATGGCGTCAATGATGTTTCAGATATTACGAGAAATCAGATAAATTCGTATATTTTAAAGTTGAGAGAAGATAAATTCACTCCTCGAAGTGTCGTTCGCAAAATTGCATCTTTTCGTGGATTTTTCAAATGGCTTTGTGCAAATGAGTATTTGACATCTAATCCCGCTCAAACTCTTGAACAACCAAAACTTCCGAAAAGACTTCCTAAAGTTATGACGATTGAAGAAGTATCATCTATTCTTAATGCAAATTTGAATAAACGTGAAGCGTTGATTGTTGAATTATTGTATGATTGCGGACTTCGTGTTTCTGAACTTGTGAATTTGAAAATGAATAATATTGATATAAATTCAAAATATATCCAATGTTATGGTAAAGGTTCCAAGGAAAGAATTGTACCTTTTGGCAAAAAAGCTCAACACGCACTCAAAATGTATCTTAAACAAAGGGATATTATAATTTTGAGTAACAAACTGAAAGATACTAAAAATCTTTTTCTAAAAGACGATGGAAAGAATTTGACAAGACAGGATGTGTATAATTTTATCCGAAAACAGGGCGAACTTATTCATAAACATATTTCTCCCCACACTTTGCGTCATAGTTTCGCAACTCATTTGTTAGAAAACGGTGCAGATTTGAGGGTTGTACAAGAACTTTTGGGACATAGTGATGTTTCGACAACTCAACTATATACACATATCACGAAAAAACGACTTAAAGAGGTTTATTTTGCAATAAATAATGCCTCGTGATAAAATGAAACTATGCTAAGTGTATTTATATCAGGACTTTCAAGACAATCAGGCAAGACCCTCGTAACGGCAGGCTTGGCAGGAACAATGCAGAGCCTTAATTATTCAACCGGAGTTTATAAACCTATTCAAACAGGGGCAAAGTCTTTGAATGGTTTTCTCCAATCTCAAGACTTGGCACTGATTAAACGAATTGATTCTAATATAAACACCTTTTCAAGTTATGTCTTTTTGAGCGAAAATTCTCCGCTTGTTGCCGCTTACGAGGCTAATAATACAAAAATTGACTTGAATGATATTTATAATGATTACCAATCTTGTATGCAGATGACGGAGTGTCATTTGGTTGAAGGTTCAAATAGTATTTCTTCTCCGGTAGCAGAAAAAATGACAGAAATAAATATTGTAAAATCTCTTGGAATTCCGCTCCTTTTGGTTCTGAATCCAAAACAAGATAAAATAGGTGATGTTATTGCCGGAGTGAATTTTATCCAAACATCAAAGGTAAAATTTTTAGGTTTTATCGTTAATAATTACAACAAAGAGTCTGAAAATCCCGAGGAGAAATATTATCCTCAAATGGTGAAAGAATACACAGGGATAAATGTTTTGGGTATTTTACCTTGTTATGAAAATTTTGAATCTCTAACCCCTGATACTTTGATAGCCGATATTTTGAATAATGTTCAAATTGAAGAAATAATGGGGCTTAAAATTGCAAAGTTGAATTATTAGGACTTATTTTTTATCTCTAAAATTAAATTAATATCTACATTCAGATAATTTGCGATTTCGGTTATTTTACCGATGGATAAATTCAAAATACCAGATTCCATTTTTGCAACGTAACTCCATGAACAGCCCATGAGTTCGGAAAATGTTTCTTGTGTATAGCCTTTTTCTTGGCGAATTTTTTGGATATTCTTCCCAATTTGTTTTAATATATCTTTTTTATCCATAATTTTATTATCTTATATTATGGACATATTTGGGTATTGACTTATAATTATATTCACATATAATTGAATATATTAAATATGAAAAAATTTGGTTTTACGTTATCAGAAGTATTAATCACAGTTGGAATTATTGGAGTCATTTCTGCAATTACTATTCCTGCGTTGGTGCAAAAATATAAAGAAATTCAAACGGTATCACAAGTTTTAGAGGCTGTTTCAATTTTTTCTCAAGGGTTTACAAAGATTTCGCAGGAGTGTGAAGGGCTGTCAAACTGTAATAGTAATTATTTAATGGATGTTTTGAATTATACTCTGCCTCCATTGTTGAAAGCAAATATGAATGTTCTTCAAACTTGTAGGGCGGGTGAACATACGGCTTGTTTAGGAGATATTGAGTATAAATCGCTTGACGGTAAAACGAAAACCGGAC
>CALAWF010000133.1 GCA_937894665.1 uncultured bacterium
AAATTCTTTATTATTTAAAAACTTTTTTGTCAACGAATTACTTAACACATACAAGAATGACAGAAACGTTGGGTTAGAAAACCCAACCTACATAAAGACAAAGACCTTAGTGCCTCAGTGCCATAATGCCTTAAAGCCTTGTTGTAACGAACCTATTCCCCTATTTCCCTCTTCCTTTTTCCCTTGAAACCGACTTATCCTCTTATAGACTTCCCCTAGTATTATTGATTTTTTTTGTCTGTGATATTATAATAAAAGCTATAAACATAAGGAAAAAGAAAGAGTAATGGACGAGTCGAGTTTGGGTACGATTGTATTTAATTGGATTATAGTATTTTTACTATTACTTGTGAATGCTTTTTTTGTCGCTGCTGAGTTTGCTATTGTTCGTGCAAGAAAAGCTAAGATTGAGCAACTGACGAAGGATGGCAATGTTGATGCCAAGTTAGCATTGAAGGCTTTAGAAGATATGAATTTCTTTATTGCTGCCGTTCAAGTTGGTGTAACTATTGCAAGTATCGGTATTGGTTGGTTTGGATCTCCAACTATTGAAAAAATGATGGCTCCATTGATAAATCATTTCCCATCAGCTCAAGCATATCTTGTTCCTTTCACTGCGGTAATCGCATTCGTTGTAATTACTTTTATGCACGTTGTTATTGGTGAACAAGTTCCAAAATGTATTGCTCTTCAATATCCGGAAAGAATTTCACTTTATGTTGCTAAGCCTATGGATATTTTCATGACGATTTCAAAACCGTTTGTTTGGTGTTTGAACAAGGCTTGTAACCTAATTTTGCATATTTTCAAAATTCCTGTAAGTTCAGCTAGGGTTGTTCATACAATTGAAGATTTGGATTTGCTTGTTGATACAAGTTATGATGAAGGGGTTTTGAACGAAACAGAAAAAGATATGCTTCACAATATGTTCAAATTTTCTGATTTAACCGCTCGTGAAGTTATGATTCCTAGAACAGATATGGTTTGTGTTCCAATTGATATGTCGCTTGATGAGTTAAACAAGGTTGCGACAGAAAATCAATACACAAGATACCCTGTTTATGATGGTGATATTGACCATATTACAGGTTTGATTCACGTTAAGGATTTATACTCTTTGGCTATTAAAGACCAAGTTTGTCCGATAAAGGCTATTCAACGTAAGATTATGCTTGTTCCGGAAACAATTACGATGGATAATTTGGTTTTGGAATTTAAAAAGAACAAATCTCAAATGGCTGTTGTTGTCGATGAATTTGGTGGAACATCCGGTATTATTACCCTAGAAGATGTTTTAGAAGAAATCTTTGGGGATGTTCAGGATGAATTTGATGAAGAAGCTGAAATTGATATTAAAGAAATTAAACCAAATCATTACCTTGTAAACGGTATGATGAGATTGGATGAACTTGCTAGTTATTTCGATATCCCGCCGGAAAAACTTGAAGATGAAGATGTTGATACCATTGCAGGTATTGTTGTAAAAGAACTTGGCAGAATTGCTAATATTGATGATTTTGTTGAATATAGAGATTTTACGTTTACAGTTAAAGAAGTTGATGGTGCAAGAATTACGAAGATTTTACTTGTTCACGAAGCCCCAAAAGCAGAAGAAAAACAAGAAGTTCAATAAAAAGTCTATAGGTCAATAAGTGGATAAGTCAGTTTCAAGGGAAAAAG
>CALAWF010000134.1 GCA_937894665.1 uncultured bacterium
AGGATTGTTTCCCAAAGCCAATTCAATACATTTATCAAGTGTCATATCTATATTTTTTTCAACAGAACCCTCAATTACAAAGTCTGCTTTTGGAGGGTTAGCAGGCAAAACTTTGTCCGCTGACGGATATTCTTTTTCGTTAACTTTGTTCCCGATATCCGCACTAATTGCGACTGTCGAAGTCATACCGATTATTAAACTTAGCAATAATATTCTTTTTAACATTATTTGTTATTATCCTTTTTTAGATGTAATTCACGAGCCTTATGAGCCGTATAAACCTTCAAATTTTCTACCAATGTGAAAAACGCCGGAACTAAGAATGTTCCGATAAACGCAACCGCCATCATTCCGCCAAACACTGTCATACCAACAGAGTTACGGCTCGCAGCACCTGCACCTTTTGCAAACACAAGTGGTAACAGACCTAAGATAAATGCGATATTTGTCATCATTACCGCCCTAAATCTAAGTTTTGCCGCCTGCATTGCAGCATCTTTTATACTCATGCCGTTTTGGTGAGCGTCTTTTGCAAACTCAATAATCAAAATAGCCTGTTTTGTAGACAAACCAATCAACATAACAAGCCCGATTTGTGAGTACAAGTCTAAAGAATACCCAGAAACATACTGGAAGAACAAAGCTCCAACAAGTGCGACAGGAGAAATCAAAAGTACAGCAATCGGCAACATCCAGCTTTCATACAAGCCAACCAAGAACAAGTATATGAAAACCAACGACATTGCAAGGATTGGTCCGATTTGACCGGAAGATTCTTTTTCTTGCAAAGAACTACCGGACCATGCATAGCCCATATCTTTCGGAAGAATTTCATCCGAAATCTGTTCCATTGCAGCCATCGCCTGCCCTGAACTTACGCCGTTACGTGCTTGACCGTTAATTGTAATTGCAGGATACATATTGAACCTTGTCAAACTATATGGTCCAACGATATTGGAAACATTTACAACCGCAGACAGCGGCACCATTGTTCCTGAATTATTTTTTACGTAAATCTTGTCTATATCACCAGGTTTTTCCCTAAATTCAGAGTCTGCCTGCAAATATACACGGTAAACACGACCATATTTGTTAAAGTCGTTTACGTAAGATTTTCCGAAATATCCTGACAAAGCGTTATAGATTTCAGAAATATTTACCCCTTGTGCAAGAGCTTTGTTTTCATCAACTTTAATCAACAATTGCGGAAGGTTCGCCGTAAATGATGTATAAACCATTTGGAAAGCGGAATTTTTATTTCCTGCTTCAATAAGTTTTTGTGCCTCATCATAAAGTTCTTGCGGAGTTCTATCGCCTTTATCCAC
>CALAWF010000135.1 GCA_937894665.1 uncultured bacterium
TTGTAGCAATTGATTTAATCAACAATCTTCACTGGGGCAAAATAGAAATTTCTCATGATATAAAAACTCTTCATGGTGATAAAGTTGGCGATATAATTACTTTGTTATAAGTTTAATTTTATTTCCCAAATAGCTTTGAACGTCTTTGTTATATCCGGCAAGTTGAGAATTAAAATCTTTTCCGCTTGCTTTGCATTCGGCTCTAAGGAGTTCTATTCCACGGTTATAGACATTTTGAGCGGTGTTTAGATTGCTTTGCGGAATTTTACCATGATACATTTTTGTTGCTGTAGAAATATCAAATAATCTCCGTTTTGAAAGTCCACTCATTTCTTTACCTGTTACGGTTGATTTGTTGTAGGTCATTTTGTTAATAGCTGCCTCAAACTTTCCAACTTTCAAGGTATAAAGTAGTCCAGGGGTCTTTTCAAGTATTGCGGGACCTTTATTAAAAGCCATATCAAGAAGTGCTTCTTTCATACTTTGCGGAAGTTTATCATAAACTTTTTGACCTCCCAGCATTGCAGAAATAGTTTCCTCAACTTTCAATAAATCTTTGGCACACAATTCACAAACCTGAGAATTTGAAAGTTTTCGAGGTTCACCTTTTTTCAGGGCATGACCAATACCGATGGTTTCAACTCCGGCACCATCTCGATATGGAGTATTATGAAATTTATTATCTGGAAGATTTGCACTATCTTCCATACGTTTTAATCTTTTGACAAAATCAACGCTTATACCCATTGATTTTGCAATATCATTTATTGAATGGACATTTTTTATAACTTTTCGGTTTGGAATTTTCAAGACTTGCCCAAGTCTGATACTTTTAGCAGTATTTGAATTTAAACCATTTTGAGCAATCAATGTTGCTTCATCAACCCCAAAACGTTGAGCAATTTTACCAATAGTATCACCAGATTGCACTTTGTATGGTGGATTTTTAACTTGTTGAATATATCTTGCTCTCGCTTGATTTGCTTGAATTTGTTCGTCAGACAAATCTGATGACATCTGGATTTCACCTTGCCGAGGTGAAGTCTTCTTCCCATTGAATAATGGTTTTGATTTTTGGGCGGAAGATGTTGAAGATGTATTTGAAGAAGATACACCCAGAGATGTTTTTATTGTATTCCATATTTTGGTTAGCCAATCCATTATTATAAAAATCCCTTGTTACTTTTTAAAATGCTCGTTCAAACTAGCTACAACTTTATTTGTATATCTGGTTCTATAATCTCGTGAGTCAAGGTTTTGACTCTTGTTTCCATTTACATATTCAACCTCAAGAAGGACTGATGGATTTTGTTCTGATTGATGAAGAACTTGAATACCATTTTCTCCCCAACGTCTTTCAGCTGGAGTTGCTTTAATCCAACTATCTTGGTTTAGATGTTTATTTAAACATGCCTGTAGTTTAGTATCATCAGCAAATTTTGAATCATAACAAATTCCGGAACCTGATGACCCCGGTTGAGAATCTGCGTGGAGTGAAACCATGACAATATCAGATTTTGAATATTTTTGACCACTTTTTTGACCGGAATTCAATTTTGAAATAACATTCGTTATCGTATTTTGGTCGGACATAGTTTGAGCATGTCCACCGGCAATTACGACGGCATAGCCTTGAGCTCGTAATTTTTCAGTCAAATCATCTGAATACTCTTTCATTTTTGCATATTCTAATAACGGAGCATATTTTCCATTACCTTTTTTGATAAAACTGTATGACCCTGGGTCAAAACAACCGTTTCTGGAACTATATCCGCCATGCCCGGGGTTAAGTACAACAACTTTTCCATTGGGTTTTGAAGTTGGACGAAGAAGTGCTGTTTCTGCAGCGACAATTTTGCCATTTTTAACTACCGGAGCCGGATACCTTTCAATTGGTGCTAAATCCAGCATATTTTCATCAAATTTTATATTATTTTTTTTACAGAATTTTTCAAAATTTTCTAATGCTTCTTTTTTGCCTGATGCGATAGCACCTCTTTGCAAATCAGAAACGGTAAAAACTTTTCCAGATTTTGTCAATGTTACTTGTGTCCCATTGTACGGAACTCTTGTGGTATTTTTGGAAGATGTTTTAGATGTTGCGGTTGATGTAACCGATGGTTTTGCAAGCATAGAATTAATAGTTTTATCCATTTGAGTTGTATCAACCATTCCAACCCATTTGTCAAACTCTTTATCTAAATTAGCTTTAAATTTTGCTCTTACACCTTGCGGAATATTTTTCTCTTTGGCTAAAGAGTCATAAATATACATAACAGCATTTTTTCTTGCATCTTTACTACTGCGAATTTCGCTTGTTATGGTATTAATCAAAGATTCATTAGGGCTAATCTTTTTATATGCTTTTATTACGGCAGAAGCATTTTTCGGATTAATTTGTTTCAACATTTCTTGGAAATCAGCTTTCTCGACTGCACCCCAATGATCATTTGCAGATTTATTTAAACCTTTTGCAATTTCTTCAGGAGTATAACCTGAACCCCATTTAACAACATTTGATATAACTCTAGCACCAGCCATTGCTGTTTCATGAAGAGCTTTTTCTCCTTCAGTCATTGGAGCTTGAGGTTTTGGTTTTGCTGCTTTATGTGGAGTTTGTGCAACCCGTTTAGGTTTAGCTTGAGTGGATTTTGTTGTTGCAGGTTTTGGATTTGGTTTTGCTGTTGGAGCAGGTTTATTTGCGGTTGATGGGGTTTTATTCGCAGATTTTCCAAGTCCATTTATTATATAAAACTTTTCACCTTTTTTCGGATTATATTCTCTATAAGGAGCCGGAATTTTATTAAGTTTACAAAACTCTGTAAAATCCATATTATATTTTTGGGCAAGAGCCATAAGTCCTCTATGCTCAGGAACTTCATCCATTTTGAACTTCAAAACAGTACCGGTTTTTAATGTTGTTACTCCTGTTAATGCTTGAAATTGTTCAACGGTAAAACCCATATTTTTTGCAACTGTAGAAATTGTATCACCTTGTTTTACCTTATATTGTTCAGGCTTTTTTGTCTGTGCCATTGGTTTTGGAGTTTGAATATTATTGGAATTGTTAACTTTCGGAGTCATAGGCTCTCCTATATCTTACACACACGTATAATAAATAACGGCACATTTTAAATCATTCTTTAAAACATGCCGTTGTTTGTGTTAAAAAAGTTTACATTTTTATATTAGGTATTAAAAATTCTATCTCCTGCATCGCCCATGCCGGGAACAATATAGCCCTTTTCGTTCAAATGGTCATCAACTGCTGCAGTTATGATTTCAATATCCGGATAATGGCTTTGAATATTTTCAATTCCTTGTGGAGCGGCAATGATACATAAACATTTTATATTTTTGATTGGAATTCCTTTTCCTGCATATAAATCAATTGCTGCAAGTAAAGAATTACCCGTTGCAAGCATTGGATCTGTGATATAAACATAAAAATTTTCCGGATTTGGAGTGTCCATAGGTACTTTGTTGTAATACCATACAGGTTTCAATGTTTTTTCATCCCTATACATTCCGATATGGCGAATTGTAGCTTGTGGAAGAATATCAATTGCTTCATCCGTGAAAATTAAACCGGCTCTTAAAATTGGAGAAATGATTAAATTAATATTCGGGTCAACTGTTTTTGCCTTGAAGGTAGTTAAAGGAGTAGTTACTTCTTTTTCTACCAGTGGAAGATTTTTAGCTGCTTCATATAAAAGACATCTTGTAATCTTTCTTGTCGCAATTCTTACACCTTGACTGTCAGTATCTTTATCACGCATTGTACATAAGTTTAAAAGTACAACGGGATTATTTATTACTCTTACTTTCTCCTGATTCATCTTTTTCACCCCTATTAAACTTTTCTTTAAAACCTTTTTCCGCATCAATTATTGCATCAATATTTTTCTCAAATTTAATTAAACCCTCTTTTGCATCTGCAGGAGTAACAACATTCTTTTTAATATCTTGTTCAAAATCAATTTGTCTGCCTGCATAATCCAAAGTAGAGAATATTCCATTCAATTCTCTAAATATATCATCAAATAAACTTATAACTTTACCTAATCTTGTCGGATCTTTAGTTGCAACAATTTTATCGATAGGCTGTCCTTCCGGAGGAGGATAAATTTCAAGAGCTTTTGAACCTCCAAGTCCCGATGCTTCAACAGTTGCCAAAGCTCCTACAGGTAAAACTAAACCTTTTTGTGTTATTACAAATTTTATATAAACAGATGAAGAAACTATTTGGATTTTTTTTACATAACCAATTTGAACGCCCAAAAATTTTACAGGAGAGCCAACAATTAATCCGTCAACATCTTCCATAAAAATTTGGTAACTCTTATATTGTTGTTGCGATTTGTAATGATGGTATCTTATACTCAAAACTGCAATTGCAACGATAATAAGCCATATAACAAATTCAATCCAAGCATATATACGCATATTATCAAATTTCTTCATAACAAGTATTATATAATAAAAGTCTAGTGGTGTAAATTTATAAAGAATAAAATATATCCAAGTTTATAATTTTACACACTGTGAATTTTAGTGTATAATCTCAACAAGAGAGGGGTTTTATGCTAAAACAGGAAAATAAAACAGATGTTATAATTGTTGGTGCAGGACCTGCCGGAATTTCTTGTGCAATCACACTCGCAAGAAGTGGGAAAGAAGTTGTTCTCATTGAGCGTGGTATGTTTGCAGGAAGTAAAAATATGTTCGGCGGTGCAATTTATACTTTTGCAACAAAAGAACTGTTTCCAAACTTTGAACAAGAAGCCCCACTTGAAAGAAAAAATATCGAACATAATTACATGATTCTTGGAGAAGAAGATTCTACAACGATTTCTTATCGCAAAGATGACAACTCTAGTTATTCTGTTATTCGTGGAAAATTTGATCGCTGGATGGCGGAAGAAGCTAAAAAAGCCGGAGTAACCCTTGTTGAAGAAACAGTTGTTCGAGAACTTATAAAGGAAAATAAAAAAGTAATCGGTGTAAAAACTGAACTTGAAGAATATTTTGCAGATATTGTAATTCTGGCTGATGGTGTAAATTCACTTCTTGCAAAACCAATTGGACTTAGGAAAGAAATTGAAACAAAAGATGTTGCACTAAGTGTCAAAGAGGTTTTAAAACTTGATTCAGAAATAATTAATCAAAGATTTAACCTAAAAGATAATGAAGGAGCAATAGGTGAACTGTTTGGCGGTCCGATGCTTGGTTCTCTCGGTCTTGGTTTTATGTACACCAACAAAGATTCTATAACAATTGGTTTAGGCGTAACCTTGAATGATCTTGTTGAAAAGAATTACAGACCATTTGAACTTTTAGACCAATTGAAAAAACACCCTAAAATTGCTCCACTTATTGAAGGTGCTGAACTCAAAGAATATTCTGCTCATTTAATTCCGGAAGGGGGATACAAAAAAATTCCGAAACTTTGTGATAATGGAGTTATGATTGTCGGAGATGCCGGCATGCTTGTTAATAATCTTCACTGGGAAGGTACAAACCTTGCAATGATTAGCGGAAAACTTGCAGGAGAAACAGCAATAGAAGCTCTTAACAATGGTAATTTTTCAAAAAAATTCCTCTCTCGTTATGAGAAAAAATTGAAAAATTCATTTGTCCTAAAAGATTTGAGAACATACAGGGATTTGATGGATATTTGCCATCAAAGACAAAAAGCATTTCTTGATTACTATTTGAGAAAAGTTAATGCGTTTTTTGATATGTTTACATCTGCAGACGGAACTCCGAAAAGAACTAACTATTGGAACTTTATTAAAAGTATTTTTACCGACAGAAAATTTTTGGAATTGGTAAAAGATGTTTTTGCAATTATTCGTTTAATATGGAGTATTTTGGTATGAACATAGATAAAAAATTATATACGCTAAAATATTCACCAGATACAGAATCACACTTAAAGCCTGACAAAGAAAAATGCAAGACCTGTAAAACACGCAATTGCACCTATATTTGTCCTGCGAAAGTATATGAATGGAATGACGAAAATCAAGAATTGATTATAAACTACGAAAATTGTTTAGAATGCGGTGCATGCCGCATAGCGTGCGAAAAGAAGGCTATTGATTGGCAGTATCCAAAAGGTACTAAAGGAGTAACCTTCAAACAAGGATAAATTTTATTATAATTTCAGTACATAAAGGAGAAAAAGGAAGATGAAAGAAGAATACTCTCAACAACACAGACGTTGGTATGACAAAGACCCGGTTTTATCAGAAGCAGTAAGAACTCTTGAAGAAACAGATGACCAAACTCAAATTAGAGTTGCTTTAAATTTAATCAAAATTATCATTGAACACAATATTGAAGATGAAAAATTTGAAGCAGTAGATGACATCATTAACGCTGTTGGTTCTGGACTGGATGATAACAGACGTGGTCGTTGGTATGATATTGATACAACTCTTAGAACCGCTATGAATATGCTTCAAAATTGTCCGGAAGATACTCAAAAAGTTATCGCAAAAGAAATGGCAAAAATGGTTGTTGATAAAATCAAAAAAGACGATGATGAGGATGAAGAATAATTTTACAATTTCCACAATTTAGACTATTGAACTTTTGTTCCATGTGTAGTTTAATTGTTCTGTAGTCGGGCAATTAGGAATAGTAAAATGTTAGAGATTTCAAAAACCCAAGATGATGGATCACTAAAAATCTTGAACTTGAATGAAGCCGTTTCAGGTTCTTGGTTCAATTTGATAAATCCGACAAGAGAAGAAATTCAACAGGTGTCTTTAGTTTTAGGACTTGATGAGAGTTTTTTAAATAACTCATTAGATGCCGATGAGTTATCACGTATGGATTTTGAAGACGGAAATCTCTTAATCATTACTAATGTTCCTGTCATGGATGAGGAAGGTAATTTTGACACTTTGCCGCTAGGTCTAATTTTTACCCCAGAGAGTGTAATTACCGTTTGTTCTCACGAAAATAAGATTATTAATTCATTCAATACAGATACTGCAAAGTTTTTTGATACTCGTCATAAAGCAAACTTTATGCTTAGCATTTTGTTTAGAGCAGCAAAGTTCTATTTGAGATACTTAAATATCATCAACAAGCAAACTGAAAGTATTGAAGATTCACTTAGAAAAACAACAAATAACAAAGCCTTATTCCAGTTGATGGAAATTCAGAAATCTTTGGTATATTTCACTACAGCGTTGAAAGATAATCAGCTTGTACTTCAAAAACTTTTGAGAATGGTGCATACTGCAAACTTGCAAAGAATTTTGAAGTTTACAGAAGATGATATTGATATGCTTGAAGACGTTATTATTGAAAATAAACAGGCATCAGAGATGGTTGAAATGCATAGAACAATCCTAGAAAGTATGATGGATTGTATGGCATCAATCATTAACAATAATCTTAACTTGGTAATGAAATTCTTAGCCGCAATTACAATTATCATGTCAATTCCGACAATGATAGGTAGTTTTTGGGGAATGAATGTACCAATGCCATTTGGTCAAAATCACTTTGGATTTTTGATTGTTATTACAATTTCAATTGTTGCAACATTTATCGCAGCAGTATTCTTCAACCGCAAAGGTATGATGTAATTTGTCTATAAGATAAAGGTTGGGGTAAAAACCCCAACCTTTAATATCCATATTTACTTCTTTCTTTTCCAAGTTCTGTCATCGATTTTCCAATTATTGCTCTTTACGTATGCTAAACACCAATATCCATCACCACTCAAGCAGTTATTTTCAATTTCTTCTTTTGATTTGTCGTAACCAGCAGGAAGCAAAGCATCTCTATTGGGGTCATAAACCATAATATAAATATCTTTTCCTATAATATTTGGTTTTTTATTACCATTTACATCAAAATAAAATTCTAATGTGGTTTGAGTTGTTTTGACTCCAAATATACTCCAAGCATTACTAGCATTAAAACCATCAAGGCTATAATATGCACCTTTAGCTGTTTTAAATGTAAATTCATATCCCATACCATATTTACTTTGCCAATAAGGGGTTGCCCCATTCAAGGTTTTAACAATTCCACTATTGTGCCAACACCCTGCTTGTTGAAAACAAACTTGTTCAACCTTCATATATGGTGCAATATAAATGCTATACCAATCTTTCATTCCTTGTGTTGTTTGAATAATTGGAATAGTTTCAACATCATCATTTTCTGCCATTCTCATTGTTTGAGCAATATTAGTGCAATTTTCTTTTAATAAAGATTCTATTTGAGCTTTTTGTATTTTGGTTATTAGTGTTGGAATGGTCATAGCTGCTACTACTCCAATTATTCCGAGTGTAATTAGTACCTCTGCCAAAGTAAACCCATGTTTTGAACCAAACATATATTCTCCTTTCTTACGGGATATTATCCAGTAAGATTATGTTAACATTTCCAGTAATATTGTCAAATGAATGAAGATGAATTTTATCAAAAATTGGGGCGACAGATAAAGTATTTACGGGAAAATGCTCATTTGACTCAGGAAAAATTAGCGGAGAAATCCGGAATAAGTCTGGATTATTTAGGCAAAATAGAAGTCAATATAAATAAACCTGGGCTAAAAACTCTTTTGAAAATTGCAAATGCACTAAATCTGCCAATTAAGAAGATTTTTGATTTTTAACCTGCTTTTCTAATTAGGCAGGTTGTTTTTTATTTGATATTTAGTTTAATTGTTTATTTCCTCAAAATTAACAATTTGATTTTACTTTCAATTTTGTGCTAGTATGCACTTAAGAGGTAGGGTAAAATTATGATAAACAGAAAATCACGGGATGAAATTAAAAGAATGAAACATGCTGGCTATATTGTAGCCCTTGTTCACCAAAAAATGAAGGAAGTTGTTGTTCCTGGAATTTCTACAAAAGAATTAGATGCAATTGCTATGAAAATTATTAAAGAAAATCGTGCTATTCCAACATTCTTGGGATATTCAGGTTTTCCGGCTTGTATTTGTACTTCAATTAATGAACAAGTCGTACATGGCATTCCATCTGAAAAAGCTATATTAAAAGAAGGCGATATTATTGCTATTGATGTTGGTGCTACTTATGGTGGTATGGTTGGTGATAGTGCTTGGTCATATCGTGTTGGTAATGTTTCACCTGAAGTTGACAAATTAATGAAAACAACAGAAGAATCTTTGTATGCCGGTATTGAACAAATGCGTCCTGGAAATGTTTTGGATGATATTTCAAAAGCTGTTGAGGCTGTGGCTGTTCGAGAAGGTTATGGTATTGTTCGTCAATACGGTGGACACGGTGTCGGTCATGAAATGCACGAAGATCCGTTCTTGTTTAATTATAGTGTAGGTGATAATACTTTAATTAAATCTAATATGGCTATTGCAATTGAACCAATGTTGAATTTGGGTGGCGATGATGTTGTTGTTAATGAACAAGATGGTTGGACTGTAAGTACAAAAGACGGAAAACCTTCTGCTCACTTTGAACATACGGTTATCGCAACTGATGATGGACCAATTATTACAACAACATTAAATCAGGAGATTTAGATGAATTATTATGTTGGTGTATCACTGGCTTCGGGTTCTACAATGGATTCTGGGGTTGCGGTGATAGATGAAGATAACAAAATTATTCTTCTTGATAAGTTGTACAAGATGAATGATATAATTTTCTTTTTTGAAAATTTTTCATCCTTAAAAAATTCAAAAATTTGCGTATCTGTGCCTTTCGATAGAACAATGTTGGAAGGCAAATGGCGAATTTTGTCTAAGCCTTATCAACTTGTGTCCAGTAATAAAAATATTCCTAATCGTGATAACTGGACTCAAAGACATTCCAATCGAGGTTCTGAATATTTTAGAGAATTGACAGAACGAGGAATTGAGGTTAATCGTTTTGACGTTTATATGACACGTCAAAGTTTGCATTTGAATTCTTGTTATAAAGATCGTTCTCCTGCTGATTGCAAATTTTTGCAACAAGCATTGAGAACCGAATGGGGTTTTGAAGATTTGCCTTCAAATATGATGCCAATGTCGCATTTGGAAGCTATTTTAGGAGCTTTGCTTATAAAAGAAAAAGTTCAAAATCCTGATAAAATTCGTGCTATATATAATTTTAGAGGTTTGGACGTTATCGATATTAAAGATAACCTAAATATCTCAACTGACGTTTACAATTTTGAAAGGGAACTTATCGGGAAATCTGATTTAGACTAGTTTTTCTCGAATAATTTTATTGTTGCTATGTTTGAAAAAATAATTACAACATTGAGTAATCCAATATTATTTTATGCTGATAAAGAAGGGCATGCTGTTTTTAGAAACTTTAATTGGTTTGGGAATTGCGGTTGTTCGTATGATTTGCAGTTGTCCAAAATTGAAGTTGGCAAAGTGCTTGAATATCGTTTTGATATTGAAAAACATTTGAAATTGGCATATTGGCTTGTTCCAATAATTATTTATTTAATATTTATTCATTCCCGATTTTCATTTTGGAATTTGTTAGTTGCGGAAGTTTGTTGGGTTGTAATTATTGGATTAATTCGTGGCGTTTGTGCTTATGTTTATAGCGATTATTTGATTAAAAATTTTGGGGAATATAAAATCGTGGATTTTATTCCTCACTTACCAAAAGAAAAATGGCAATCTTTTAGACACGATTTTTATAACAAAATTATTTTAATTGCGATTGTTTTAGCTTTATTTTTTGCTCCGGCATTTGCTTTGCAGTACGGGTTGAAATTATGTTCGACCTCTCATAAAAAACACGCAAAAGTTGCAATGACAATTTCTCAAATTTACAATGCTTTTTATCCAAAAACTGCGGAAAGTTATGACTTAATTGCATATGTAAAATATGCTAAACGTGATTATAAAGGAGCATTGGAATCATTCAAAACATCTCTTGATATGACAGGAAAACGCTTTACTCAAAAGGATTTAGTTAAGTTTGCAAATTTATTATATCTTGAGAAAAAAATAAGTTCTCCTGAGGATGCGGTTGTTCTTTTTGATGATTATGCAACTAGAAAAAATATGTCTGTTTTAGAGGAATCAAAAATGCTATGGATAAAGTCAATTTTTAGCATTGAAAACAATATGCCTGATTCTATTGTTGCGGATTATAATTCTTTGTTAGAATCTTTAAGTCCTAAAGATACGAAAAATAGATTTTATATTACGAGTGATAAAGCATATATTTTGTATTTGATGCAAGATTATGAAAATGCTTTAGCAAATTATAATTTGTTAATCGATTATGCTCAAGCTCATAGAGAACAGTATTCAGAGGAATTAAAATCATTGTATGCAGAACGTGGCTTTACTAAAAAGCAGTTAGGTGATGCACTTGGGGCAGATGGCGATTTTGCGGCTTCTGGAATTGATATTTATGAAATTGATAAGTATGAACCGTCATATTCAGAACAACAGTTTGTTGTTGATGAATACTAGGAAGAGGAAATAGATGAATAAAGGACTATTTATAACATTTGAAGGTGCAGATGGCTGCGGAAAAACAACACAGATAAATTTGTTGAAAAAATATCTTGAAGAAAAAGGAAAAGAAGTTCTTCTTACTCGTGAACCTGGGGGAAAAGGACTTGGAGAAAAGGTTAGAGAAATTTTGTTAAATTATGATGGTGTTGTATCTGATAGATGTGAATCTTTTTTGTTTTTGGCAGATAGAGCCCAAAATATTGATGTAATTGTAAAACCGGCTCTTGCGGAAGGTAAAATAGTTCTTTGCGATAGGCATACAGATAGTACAGTTGCTTATCAAGGTTATGGTAGAGGATTAAATTTAGATGAAATCCATATGTTGAATAACTTGGCAACTGGTGGTAAAAAACCTGATGTTACACTTGTTTTTGATGTTGATATTGAAACTTCCATGAAACGTGTTGGAAACGAAAAAGATAGAATGGAAAGTGCCGGAAAAGAATTTTTTAATAAAGTGAGAAATGGTTATCTTGAAATTGCAAAATCTGAGCCGGATAGAGTTAAGGTAATAGATTCCACAAGGTCAATTAAAGAAGTCCACAAAGATGTCGTTGCGATTGTTGAAAAGTTGAATATATAACTCTTGTATAGGGAAAAGGAATAAGTTCGTTAAAAGTCTATAAGTTGATAAGTCTATAAGTCTATAAGTCTTTTATGGTTACGCCATTCTGAGGGATAAACCGTAGAGTAGGTATTTATTATTTTGCAATTTACCCGAAGAATCTCTATCCAAACGCATTCAGATAGAGATCCTTCGCTTTGCTCAGGATGACGGTTGCGATTAGTTCTTTTTCACTCTGAGGGAGAGGGGTTAAACTAAACTTGTTCGACTAGTGATGTAGGTTGGATTTATTAATCCGACATTTAAATTTAGATTATTTTATTGGGTAGTTGTGGGGAACTTTCCACCCATTTTGCTTTATTAGTGCAGCACAATATAATCCGGCTCCTTTTGTGCTACAATCATTTGTTATTGTCTTTTGCGATAAGTTTATACCATATGGAACAATTGCATCCTTATCTTCAATTCTTTCTAAAAAGAATACATCTTGTCCAAATATATTTGGTCTTTGTGAGCCATTTATGTCAACTATAATAATCTTATCATTGTCCATAAATCCATCGCTTTGTGGAGTTCCGAAAACAAACATTGTACCATCCATTACAATAAAAGGTATTCTTCCATGAGTAAAAGGACTATTATAATAATTATCTCCTTCGTGTCGTAAATTTAGCCATACATTATGTTTAAATTCAAAACCACAAGAACCTTCTCCTTCACAGATTTGGAGGACTTTTGTGTATGGTTTTATATAATTATTTATGTATTCAATTGGAGTAATGGTTTTGTCCCAAGTTTCCATTGCCCCATTTTCGGCTTCGGATTGTCTTACAACTTGGTTAATTGTGGCTATGGCTTTTGATAATTTGGTTTCGATTATATGTTTTTTATAATTTGTTATAAGAGTTGGAATTGTCATCGCTGCAACAACTCCTATTATGCCTAAAGTAATTAAAACTTCTGCCAATGTGAAGCCGCTTTTAATAGGCTTGAAAATTTCTTCTATCTCTTTTAATGGCATATATCTTCTCCGGTACATATAATAGTTTATAAAATACATACTATCATGTATAAAAAATATTTGTCAAATAATATAAAATTAGCTTATGGATTCAAATGCGTTAAATAAAAATATTGCAGATAATATTAGACAAATTCGAGCTAAAAATAGAATTTCCCAAGATGAATTATCTGAATTGAGTGGAATTAGTCAACAATATATTTGCAAAATTGAAAATGAAAAAGTGAATCCAAGTATTTATATTCTTTATAAAATTGCTAATTCTTTAAAAGTTACTGTTAATGATTTGGTTTATTGATTTTAATAAGCTCCCTCCCCGAGGGACACTAGCTGAACTGACGAAACGAAGTTGAGTCGAGTGAAACTGCGTGCCGTATGGCTGAGGGTAAGGGAGAGGGTTTGAGAATTACCCAGTTCGCTTTTTCTTTTTTATTTCGATGAAAAAAGAAAAAGTAGAACCGAAAAAGAAAAAC
>CALAWF010000136.1 GCA_937894665.1 uncultured bacterium
CCAAGCTGCGCTACATCCCGATATTCTATTATTACGCTGAAAAATATTTATCTTTCGGCTACGTTTCTTATTCTAGGATAAAAATTTTTTATTGTCAACCATCTTTTTCTATTTTAAATTTTTATGACTAATTTTTATTTTCTCAATTTCTATGTTATCATTGTTGTATTATGGTTAGGCTGATAAATAAAGATAATTTAAAACAAGTTACAAATATTGCGTATGCAATTATGAAAACTCAAGAGTTATTTACATATATTACAGAGTTTAATAATCCTGGAATAACTCCATGTATTTATGCAATGTGGCATGAAAATCAATTTTGTGTCCATGGATTACCAAATAGAAGCAATGTTAATATATTAATTAGTAATTCTTTAGATGGGCAAATTATTTCAGAAGTTTGTGAACGGTGGGGATTTCAGACTTGTCGTGGCTCTTCAAACAGAAAGGGGTCTGTTTCCGGAACTTTAAAAATGATTTCAAAACTAAAAAATGGCGAAAATATTGCTATTATGGTTGACGGACCTAGAGGACCATTACATGAAGTGAAATCCGGAGCCGTTGTTTTAGCTAGAGAAGCTAATGTTCCGATTGTCCCTGTTCATTGGTACTCTCCTGATTTTACATTTATTCGTTTCCCTTCTTGGGATAGGATGTCAACACCGTTAGGTCCTTGCAGGTTATTAAATATATATGGAGATCCTATTTATACAGAGGGTAAAACAGATGAGCAAGTTGCTGCAGAAGTTAAGCAATCTTTGCTTCATTTGGCTGAAATTGCTCCTGAAAAATTTAAAGAGGCTAAAAAATTAAGATTATGGAAGAAGAAAAGAAAATAAAAGTTACGATGCTTCAAATGTCTTCTGTTATTGGAGATGTGGAAGCTAATTGTGAAAAAGTTGAAAATATATTAAAAAATGATTTAAAAGAGAATACAGATGTTCTTGTATTACCTGAAGTTTGGACTGTTGGCTGGTCTTGTTCGCATTTCCAAGAAACCGCTCAGGATTTATACGACAGTTCTGTAATTCGTTTTTTATCTAAAATTGCTAAGGAATATAATATTAATATTATTGGGGGAAGTTTTATTACAAAGTCTGGTGATAAATATTACAATACTTGTCCGGTAATTGATAGAAATGGAAAACTTGTTGCAACTTATTCAAAAAATCATTTGTACTCCTATTACGGTTGTGATGAAGGTAAGTTTATTACAACAGGTGATTCTCCTGTTATGGTTGAGCTTGAAGGGATAAAATTCGGTTTAACTATTTGTTATGATATTAGATTTTCTGAAATTTACAGAGCTTATAGAAAAGCGGGTGCAGATGTTTTGATTAATTGTGCCGCATGGGGTTCTAATAAACCTATCCCTTGGGAAGTCATGACAAAATGTAGAGCTGTAGAAAATCAATGCTATATGGTTGCTCTTACTCAAAGCGGTTATATTGAAAATGGCGAATATAATCTGGGAGAATCCAGAATAATTGACTATAAAGGGGAAGAACTTTCTTCTATTATGGAAGGTGAAGGTTTAGCTTCTGCGGTTCTTCAATTTGATGAGATGTATGATTTTAGAAATAAATGTACCGTTTTAAATGATATAAAACCTAGTTATGAGGTAAAAACATTATGCGTAAAATAATTAGTCTATTTGTTGCATTGTTTTTGACATTGTCTTCTGTTCAGGCGGAAAATGTTACAAAAACAATTAGCTCTTTGATAAATAAAGATGCTGTATCTGTCAGCGTGAAGGATGTTTCAACTGGTAAGGAAGTTTATTCTTTGAATAAAAAATCTCCTATGATTCCGGCTTCAACATTGAAATTGGTTACATCTTCTGCTTCTCTTAATACTTTGGGGGCTGATTATGAGTTTTCAACAAAGTTATACAAAAGTGTAAATAATGATTTGTACTTAAAATTGTGTGCTGATCCGTTTTTGACTTCTTCAGATTTAAAACAATTGATGTCTGATGCAAAGGATAAAAATATTTTTGAACCAAAGAATTTTTATATCGATTCGTCAATATTTGATAATGTTGAATGGGGCGAAGGTTGGCAATGGGATGATGAAATGAATCCATTAATGCCGAAATTTGGGGCATATAATCTTGATGGGAATTTGATAAAAATAGAAATAACTCCAGGCATGCAGAATATGCCGCCATCAATTTTAGTTAAGCCATTTTATCCTTTGACTTTTATGAATTTAATCACAACGGATATTACTCTTGATAAGAACAATATTTCGATAGTAAAAGATACTAATTTTTCTCAAAATGTTTATGACGCAAAAGGTGAGATAGCTAAACTTGAAAATATAAAAATGCCTGTTCCAAATCTTCAAAGATATTTCAAATTGAGATTGGACGATGCTATTCGTGGTCAAAAAATAGAATATTATAAAGGCTATCAGAGTGCAGTTTTACCGACTAAAAATGTTTACCTTGTTTCAAGTATTACTCATGAAATTTCTGATGCGATGAATTCTATTCTAAAAACAAGTAATAATTTAATTGCAGAAACCGTATTCAAATTAGCCGGTGCAAAATGGGCAGAAGAAAAAGGTTCTATTGCTAATTCTTTAGAAATGTTGAAGTTTTACTTGGGCACAATGGATATTCCAACAGATGATATTAAAATTGTTGATGGTAGTGGGGTTTCTAAAAATAATATTATGACCTCAGATTTTATGACCGATTTTCTTGTTGCAATTTCTAAAAAGGATAATTTCGAAGATTTTAAAGAATATATTCCGGCTCCTGGTGAGGGAACTTTAAAAAACAGAATGTTATATTTTAAAAATAATTTGAGAGCTAAAACCGGAACTTTGTCTGATACAAGTGCAATTGCCGGTTATATTACTTCTCGAAAAGGTAATACTTACGCTTTTGATATTATGATAAACGACGCTAAAACTTCTTCTTCTGATAAAAAGAATATTGAAGAACAAATTTTACGTCAAATTTACGCAAATTACTAATTAAATAAGGATATTAAATATGTACGAACCGGAATTTACGGTCATAACACCGACATCAAATATTGTGGACGCAGGACTTACGGATGATTTTTCTTTATTGGTAAATCTTCTTGACAGACAGACTTATCCATATATTGAGCATATTGTTATCGATAATGCTTCTACGGATGAAACTATTACATTGCTGAAAGATTACAAAAATAGTGGATTTTTGAATTTTTATTCTGAACCTGACAGGGGTAAGTTTGATGCAATGAATAAAGGTATAATGCGTGCAAAGGGTAAATATGTTGCATTTTTAAGCTGTGATGATTTTTACCATGATGTTGTTGCGATTGCTGATATTGTGGATGCAATGGAAAGAGAAAATGCCGATTATTGTTTCTTCCCTGCGTATTGTTGCCATCCGGAAGGCTTTGTCTTCTTATTTCCTCCATCAATGTTAAGCACTTTTCAGGTAAATCCTTGTGCTCGTCAAGCTATGGTTTTCAAACGTAGTGTTTTGGATAAACTCAGAATGTTTGATGATAAGTTTAAACTTATGGCGGATTATGATTTGATGATAAGACTTCTTTTGGGCAAATATAAAGGTTTGTATTTTGAAAGAAATATTTTGACTTATAAACTTGGTTCTGAGGTTATCAAGCATGCGACTCAGATGGAAGCTGAATGTCGTCATATATTTTACAAAAATTATAAACAATTCTATCCTATGACAGATGAAGTTTTGGATAGAATGGTTAAATTATCCGAAGTTCCAAAACCGTTGTTGGATAAATTGGTAACATTCTTCACGCCGGAAGATAAAGATACATTCTATCAACGTGCAGAAGAATTGTATAACATGCGTGTAAGAGCGATGAACGAGAGAGGAAACTAAAACAGTTTCAACTCTTTTGACTTGTTAAGAATTTGCAAAAAATCTTTTCAGGTTTATAATTAGAATAAGATAGTTAGTATATAAGAAGGTTAGGGAAAAGATGACTGAACAGAAAATAGCAGTATTAGGCTGTGGATTGTGGGGACGAAATATTGTTCGTAATTTCTACAACTTGAACGCTTTGGGTATGGTTTGCGATTTGGATGATGATAATATCGCAAAAGTTAAAGAACAGTATCCGGGGGTTAAGACAACAAAAGATTTTAATGATATTTTAAATTCAAAAGAAATAACCGGTGTAGTTGTTGTTACACCAAGTCATACTCACTTTAAGTTTGTTAAGGCAATGCTTGAAGCAGGTAAAAATGTTTACGTTGAAAAACCTATTTCAACTGTGGCTCAAGAAGCTAGAGATTTGGCTGATTTAGCTGACAGTAAAGGTTTGGTTCTTATGGTTGGACACTTGTTATTGTACCATCCTGCAGTAAATCGATTAAAAATGTTGGTAGAAGAAGGTGCTTTGGGTGATATTGTTTATGCTCAAAGTGATAGATTGAATATCAATTACTTCAAAAACGATAGAAGTGTAATGTGGGATTTAGCTCCTCATGATGTTTCTATGATTAGTTATGTTTTAGGGAAAAATCCTGAAAGAGTTTTATCTGCAATCGGTTGCTCTTCTGATGGAAATGATATTATGGATATTACTCATATCGGTATCAAAATGGAAGGTGGAGCTATTGCTCATATTACAGATAGCTGGATTACCCCTAAAAAACATGTTCAATTATTAGTTAGAGGTACTAAAAAGACTGCAATTTTAGATGATACAGTTCCTGAACATAAATTAACTATTTATGATAACTTTAAGGCTGGTAGTAGTGAAAATGTTCAACTTGATTATTTAGAAATTGAACCTTTGAAACTTGAATGTCAACACTTTATCAGTTGTTGTGAAACAGGTAAAAAAGCCAGATCCGATGGTGAAAATGGATTCATCGTTGTAAGTATTTTGGAAGAGGCAGAAAAAATTATGCTTGGTGATAGAGCTAAAAATTTAGATAATGTTGATTTTGCTCTTTCAAGAACTAAAAAGTAGGAGAGATTTATAATGAATATAAAAGATAACGCAGCAAATATTGTTTCAATCAGTAGAATTTTTGTTGCATTTGTAGCTATTGCTTTGTTGTTTAAACATACAACTTGTGCATATGTTTGGGCTGTTGTTTTAACAATTATTGCATTTATTATGGATGGCGTAGATGGATACGTTGCAAGAAAATTCAATCAGTCTTCTGAATGGGGATCCGTTCTTGATATTATGGGGGATAGAATTGTAGAACTTTCTTATTGGATTGTTTTTGCGATTTTGGGTTACCTTGCAGACGGTAATATGGCATTGAATGCAATGTTCCCGATTGTGTGTGTAGCAAGAGCATTTACTACAGACGGTATCAGAAGTGTTGCCCTATCAAAAGGTATGACTGCTTTTGGTGATAAGTCTATGCAATCAACATCTTGGGGAAAATTTATTTGTGCTTCAAGATTTATGAGAATCAGTTATGCAGTTGCAAAAGTTGCGGCATTTGTATTGTTGATTGTTGCTGCTATTCCTGCATTGCCTGCAGCAGTTGCTCAACCAATCCATTTAATTGCTGTAATTTTGGCTTGGATCGCAATTATTTTCTGTGTAGTTCGTGCTATTCCAGTTGTAGCTGAAAGCGGAAAGTTGTTTAATGATGCCAAGTAAGTTGAATATTGTTTTATATGAACCGGAAATTCCTCAAAACACAGGTAACATTGCAAGACTTTGTGCTTGTTGTGGTGCGAGTTTGTATTTGGTTGGAAAGTTAGGTTTTTCTTTATCCAGTAAATATACAAAACGTGCCGGTTTAGACTATTGGGATAGCGTAGATTTGCATAAACTGGAGTCTATGGACGAGTTGTATAATGAATTTCCTAATGGAACATTTTATTATTTAACAACAAAAGCAGACAAATTATATACGGACATTGAATTTAAAGATGGTGATTTCATTGTTTTTGGTCCTGAAACAAGAGGTTTGCCTGACAAATATGTCAAAGATTCTCATGCCAGAACTATTCCAATGAAAGAAGGTCAACGCAGTTTGAATTTGTCTAATTCAGTGGCAATTGTTGCATATGAGGCAATAAGGCAAAATGGATTATAAACTTCCTAAAAGAATTCAAAATTCAAATAAATCGACTTTTGGTCGGGTTTTAAATATTGCAGGCTCTGATTATATGCCAGGGGCTGCATATTTGTCCTCTGTTTCAGCTTTAAAAATCGGTTGCGGTTATTGTTTTTTGGCTTCGACAGAAAGAGTAATTGATGCTGTGGCTGCTCAAACTCAAAATATTGTCTTTGTTCCATTATCTGAAATTAAGGATTATTTATCAGATACGACATCTGTTGTTTCTATCGGGTGCGGGTTATCACAGAATGAAAAAGCGAAAAATTTACTTGATTTTGTGATAGAAAATGTTTCCCAAAATATTCCTTTGGTAATTGATGCTGACGGTTTGAATTTGTTATCTAAAGATAATTCTCAGTATATGGAAAGAGATTTTAATAAAGTGATTTTAACCCCTCATCCCAAAGAAGCGGCAAGACTTTTAAACTGTTCTGTAGAAGAAATTTTGTCAAATATCGAAAATTCTGCGGTTAAAATTTCTCAAAATTATAATGCAATTGTTGCTTTGAAAACACATAACACTGTTGTTGTTTCTCCTGATGGTCGTAAATATATAAATGATACAGGCAATAGTTCTATGGCAAAGGCCGGTTCGGGTGATGTTTTGACTGGCATGATTTCCGGTCTTGTGGCTCAAGGAATGGATTTATTTGAATCTGCTGTAACGGGTGTGTATTTACATGGCTTATGCGGAGATTTTGCAAAAGAAGAGCTTACCGAATATTCAGTTATGGCTGAAGATTTGATAAGCTATATTCCTTTTGCTATAAAATCTGTTTTATAAGATTATGCAATAAACATTTTAGTTGCTTGTTGAGCAGGTACACCGTGAGCAATTGCATATTGAATGTTTGCATTTGCGTCTATATCTGATTTCATTGTATTAACTGCTGCACCTGTTTCTTTAAATGGGCTTGTATAAGCATTGCTATTAATTACAACATTGTTGTTTTTAATAAATTGTTTAGCCGCTTTTTGTTCTTCTGCACTATATACTTTACCAGCGTTTAGGTATTTATAGCTGTTTTCTGTTAAGTTAAATAATTTGTTTACTTTCATCATTTTTCTTTTCTCCTTTTCTATTTATATTTCTAGTAAACTACCTTAATTTCAAATATAAATAGCCTAACCAGATAATATTAAATCTTGTCTAATCTCTCTAGTTAGGCTATTTAAACGCTTTTTATAATTTGCTCTAAAAAATTATTCTTTTGAATTAGTTTTCAATTTGTTCCATAATTTCAAAAGGTTTTTCAACTACTTTCATAGTGTCTTTTGTGATAATACCTCTTTTCAATTCTGTGAAACTTGCTTTTTTAGAACTGAATTTCTTTTTCAAGAATTCATATGCAACTTTTGGGTCGCATTTTGAACCGCAAGTGAATAAATCAACTGCAGCATATCCAAGTTCTGGCCAAGTGTGAATTGCCAAGTGGCTTTCTGAAATAATTACAACTCCGGAAACTCCGTATGGGCTAAACATATGAAAACATTTTTGAACGATAGTTGCTCCGCATTCTAATGCAGAATCTATCATATATTTTTCAACCTTATCAATACTGTTCAAAGTATTAGGGTCACATTCAAAAAATTCTGCTAATACGTGTTGTCCTAAATGAATTTCTTCTAGTTCAGAATTTTTTTGAAACATGTCTAAAGGTGAATCTGTCAATTTATTTGCTCCTTATATAACTTAAATAAATGTATATTTCCTACATTACAATAATACCCTAAAAAAAATATTTTATCCTATATTTGACTATTTAATTATTTTCACAAAAGTAAATAATCGTTATAACTACACTTATAATTCAGTTTGTGGCTATATTTGTATATTAAGTTTTATTAATAGTATTTTCAATTACCCTCTTTTATTATAAAATTTCGGTATGAATAATAAGATTTTAGTAGTGGATGATGATGTTGCAATTAACGAATTAATTAAGGTTAATTTGGAACTAGCAGGATATAAAGTTGTACAGGCTTATGATGGAATAAAGGGTTTTGCATTGGCAAAACAAGAAGCTCCATCTCTTGTTGTTTTAGATGTAATGATGCCGGATGTTGATGGTTTTACTGTCGCAAAAAGAATTAGACAGAATGAAGAAACAAAAGATACTCCAATCATTATGTTAACCGCTCTTTCTCAAATAAATGACAAGGTAAAAGGTTTTAATATCGGTGTTGACGATTATTTGGTTAAACCGTTTGAAATTGAAGAATTGTTGGTGCGAGTTAGAGCATTGCTAAAACGCACTAATCAAATCCCGATTTCAGCTTCAACCAGAGATTTGTTAACTCTGGGTGAAATAACTTTGCTTCCAGAGCAATATAGCGTAAAAATCGGTGAAAAACAGGCAAAATTAACTCCTATTGAATTTGATATTTTTAATCTTCTATTCCAAAATCATGGGAATATGGTTTCATCTGCGAAATTGTTAAAAGATATTTGGGGATATTCTCCTAATGATGATATAGAAACTATCCGTGTACATATCAGACATTTGAGAAGTAAGATTGATAAGATCTCAGATGGGAAAAAATATATTGAAACAATTTATGGTGGCGGATATAAATTGAATGTTTAATTATTAAAAATTTGGATCAATAAAAAAGAGTCCTTGAAAAAGGACTCTTTTAACATATTTTCTTGATTAAAACTATGCTTCAGCAGGAGCTTCTTGTGCAGCAGCCTCAGCAGCAGCTTTTGCAGCTTCTTCTTCAGCTTGTTTTTTAGCTAATGCTTTTTTAGAAAGTTTAACTGTTTCTTTTTTAACATAGTTCAAAGTGCCGTCTTCGTTGCAATTTTTGATAAGGTAAGCAACTGTTTCTGTAGGTTGAGCACCTTTAGAAATCCAATCAAGAGCTGTTGCTTTGTCTAATTTCATAACTTTAGTTTTAGGATTGTAATGACCTAATTCTTGGATTGGTCTTCCTTCACGTTTAGTTGTTGAATTGATAACAATAACTCTGTATGTAGGGTTTTTCTTAGCACCTAATCTTTTTAATCTGATTTTTAACATTTTTAATTTTCCTTCTTTATTTTGTGTATTATTTGCCGGTAATTCAACCGCCGCTTGTT
>CALAWF010000137.1 GCA_937894665.1 uncultured bacterium
GTAACAACAGACTTCATCATTGCATTTATACATTCTTCTTGGTACAAAGGCTCTGATGGCATTGCTTGAACGGATACAACTACCGTTCCTTTAATTTTGTTTAAAATATCGTTCATATTTGGATTATATATTAAAAAATGGAACATGGGAATAGGGTATTTAAGAAGGGGATAAAGGGAAGAAGGAAATATGGGAATAAGTTCATTACGCCTACGTCATTCTGAGGGCTAAACCGAGGGAGTAAAAATAAAATATTTCAAATTTACCCGAAGAATCTCTAAGCGAACAAGTTCAATTTACCCCTTTCCCTTGGAGAGAGAAGCAACGAAACACAAGTGTCATCCTGAACTGCGGATTTTGGCAAGAGCGAAGCTCGTCTAGGGGAGGGCTGCATTGAGCTAGCCGACCCGCCAATAATCCAAGACCGTTTCAGGATCTCTAACTGAATGCGTTCGGATAGAGATTCCGAAATAGGACTGACAGCACGAATATAAATACATTGCGTCCAGTAAGAGATTCTTCGGGGAAATATGTAATGTTTTATTCAAAATTTTTTGGTTTATCCCTCAGAATGACGGATTTATCAATGTCTTATAGACTTTTAACGAACTTATTTCCTTATTCCCCTATTCCTTTTCCCAAAAAAGAAAAACGACTGTATTACGAGTCGTTGGAAAATCAATAGGAAAAAGGGAAAGGAAATTTATTTTAAACTTTTTATTATATTTTATATTTATTTTTTAATTAGGCATTGAAAGTCTTGAAAGAAGATTCAACGTTCTTTGAAATTACTTTCTTAACAGCTTCCATTTCTGTTGAAATTGCGTTTTCTTCTGTATCTAATTGTTTCAAGTTCAATTCTAAACTCTTGTCTTGTTGTTGTACTATTTCTAATTTTGAATTGATTTCTTGTATCTTTTGATCATATTGGTTTTGTTCATATTTGTATTTATTCATTGCATCATTGTACGCATCTTCATCTGTGGATGTGTTTGTTGTTAATGTGTAGGTTGTTGACATTTCATTGTTGTTTTCATCGTATTTTACATTGCCTTGGTCATCTGTTTGTAAAATAGTGATTGAAATATATCTGCCAGATGAATCTTTTTCAACTCTTCCTGTTTGGTTCAATACTTCTTTTGTTTTTGTTGTTGAACCAATTGAATAACAGTTGATTGTACTTGTTGCATAGTTATCTGAATTGTATTTGCTTTCATCTTCTACTTCTGATGCTTTGTAGAAATATGGTGTATATGTTCCGGATGTTGAATTTTTAATATATCTTACATACCAATCTGCAGATGAACCAGGGTTGTTTGAGTTATAGTCGTTTAACATTGATTTGTAATAAACTTCTTGTTCCAAAAAATCTTTTAATTGGGATTGATCTAAAGATGAAAGATATGAATCAGATGAGATTGCTGATGTAGAATTTTTGAAAATTGAAAATTCTGATTCTGACATTTTTTTAATCATATCTGCTGTATAACCGCCAATTGTACCTAATTTTCTTAAAGTAGAAGTTCCGATTTTGTATTCTGTTTCATCTGTTGTTGCTTCTTTAACGTATTTACCATCACTGTTTTTAGTAACCAAAGAAACAGCATCCGCAGCATTAGTTTTGTTTTCGTCATATAGACAGCAGATTAAATCTGATTCTGCAACTTCTTCAGTACCGATGTAGAATTTCCCATCTGCACCTTTAGTAGCTTTTTCAGCAGTTTTCAAATCATCTGAGAATCTGTAGTATTCAAGTTTAGCTTGTTCAGCTTCAGTTAATTCAACTAAAGATTTAACAGAGCCAACAGATTTAGAGATAAGAGAAGAAGAAGCAGAAACGATAGAATAATCGTCTTGCCATTGTTGGATATAGCTGATTGAGTATAACCCTTGTTTTTTAGAAGTTGGGTTAACAATCATTGAAGTAACGGTGTTAGTTAATGCACCATCGTTGAATGAGTAAGAAACCTTAGTGTAATCATCTACAGATGGAGGGGTAGGAACAGTCATGTTGCAGAGTTCAGAGTAGTAGCTAGAAGACTCATTAGACAGAGTTGTTCTTTGTTGGTTGATTTGTTGACCTTGGAACTCAACGTTATTTTTGCGAGCTGTTAGGCTTAAAAATCTTGCTTGTGATGCACTCATGCCCATGGCTTTGTTTCCTTTCGTTTTAATTTCCTTACTTTATTCTTCGGATCTTTTCACCGTTTTCTTTAATCTTTTTTCTTCTTTTGTAATATTTTGTTACAT
>CALAWF010000138.1 GCA_937894665.1 uncultured bacterium
ACTCTTCTGCAATAATTGCAAAAATAAAATCTGTATGACATTCTGGTAAATATGCTAATTTTTGGATTGAACCACCGTAACCTGTTCCGCTAAAGCCTCCTGAAGCGAATGCAATCATTGATTGAATAATATTATATCCCTTTCCTTGGGCATCACTTCCAGGGTTTAACCACACAGTAATTCTGTCCATTTGGTATCCGTGTAGTAGTTTCGGTAACATTGTTAAAATTCCTAAACCCATAACTCCTGCACCTGCTGCAATTGGTTGCCAAGGACCTCTTCCTGCGAGATATAGTCCAAAAGTGGTTACACATAAGATAATTGCCATACTCAAGTTTGGTTGTTTTAAAATCAAAAATAGAATAAATAACATAGCCAAGACTACCGGCATGTTTTTATTAAGAGTATTCATATCTATTTTGTCTTTAAACATTGAGGCTAAAAGCATACAAAATAGAGGTTTTGCAAATTCCGACGGTTGCAATTGCATAAAACCTAAGTTAATCCACCTCTTTGCACCATTAATTTCCATACCTAGTGGGGTGAATTTAACAATGAACAACATTACAATTACTGCCCACATAAATTTAAGATTGTATCTTTCGAGTTTTTTGTAGTCGAATTTTGCAAAAAATCCCATTGCAAAAAATCCTACGCCTCCAAAAATAGCCTGTTTAATTAAATAAGAGGCTAGATTTGTTCCTTCTCTCATACATTTTGGAGCTGTAGCAGAGAATATTGCCAAAAAACCAATGATTACAAGGAATACTACAATAATAATCAATGATTTGTCTGGTGCGGATAAAATTGTATTAGAATTTGAATGATGTCTGTGTCTTCTTTTTTCTTCCACCATTCTCTGTGGGGATCTATACTCTCGATAGGACATATTCCTTAAATACCTCTCCTCTATGTTCATAACTTGAGAACATATCAAAACTTGCACAAGCTGGGGATAATAAAACAACATCCGGTTTTAATTCTATCCCTTTATCTATAGCACTTTCCATTGTTTTTTCTCTTATAATATTTGTAAAACCATTTTTTTTGAGATTTTCTTCAAAGCGTTCAGTTGCTTCTCCGATTAAAATAACCGTTTTTATATGTTTTTTTATGGATTCACAAAATTCAGTTAAGTCTGTATTTTTATCTCTTCCTCCTGCAATTAATGTAACATCAACATTGTTGAATGAATTAATTGCAACAATAGATGCTTCTGGATTTGTTGCTTTGGAATCATTATAGAATGTAATTCCTTTAAATTCTCTTACTTTTTCTAATCGGTGTTCTGGAGCTTTAAATTCCATTATTGCTTGTTTAATTGTGAGATTATCAATTCCTGTTAATTTTGCACAAATGACTGCACACATAATGTTCTGATAATTATGTTCTCCAATTAGCGGACATTCTGCAAGTTTAATTATTTCTTCTGAAATTCCATTTTGTTTATAAATAATTGCTCCATTTTCTTCATAGCAACAATTATCTCCAATGTTTTCCGCAAACATAAACACTGTACCATGTACTTGTTTTGAAAATTCCAACAGTTTAGCATCTTTCGCATTTAAAACACAATACTTTGCAGTTTGAGGATCTTCGAAAACTCTTGCTTTTGCTTTGAAATAATTTTCTAATCCTTGGTGCCAATCAATATGATCCGGAGTGAAATTTGTCCATACGGCAATAAATGGTTTAAGCGTTGGACTCATTGCAAGTTGAAATGAACTTGCTTCACATACAAAATAGTCTAAGTCTTCATCTGCAATGCTGCAAGGCGGAGTTCCAATATTTCCACAGGCTTTAGCTTTTAACTTTTTAGCTAAAATATGTTCTGTAAGGGCTGTTGTTGTCGTTTTTCCATTTGTACCCGTAATAACAATAAATGGAATATCGCATTCTCTATAAGCTAGTTCCAATTCAGAAATTACCGGAATATGCTTAGATTTTAATTTTGTAATAATTTCACTGTGTGGAGGTATCCCTGGGCTTGTAACTGCTAACTCTGCACTATCTACAAAGTTGTCGCTATGACCGCCATATTCTACCTTTATTCCGTTAGCTTGAAGTTCTTTTACTTGTTCAAGTTTATTGTCTTGAAGCTCTCTACCTTCGGATAAATAAACATCTGCACCATGTTTTTTTGCAAAATTAGCTGCAGCAATTCCGCTTTTTGATAATCCCAAAACAAGAACTTTTTTCCCAGATATACTCATTATAAAATTCCTTTACTAAATATTTCAAATAATGCAACTGCAAATATTGATAAAAGTAATGAAACGATTGAAAATACAACAACGACTTTCTTTTCATTCCATCCTAATAATTCAAAGTGGTGATGAATAGGTGCCATTTTGAATACTCTTTTTCCTGTAGTTTTGAAACTTGTAACTTGAATAATAACGGATAGAGTTTCCATAACAAAAACACCTCCGATAAAGATTAACAAGAATTCAAATTTTCCAAGTACCGCAAGAGTTCCTAAAAGACCCCCAATTGCTAAAGAGCCTGTATCACCCATAAATACTTCGGCCTTAGGCTTGTTGAATTTTAAAAATCCTAATAATGCACCTGCAACGGCAGATGAAATAATTGCAAGCTCAATTTCCCCAAGAGCGTGAGAAATAATTGCACAAGCAATAAATGCGGGAACTCCACAGCCTGCAGCAAGTCCATCTAAACCATCAGTCAGATTATAAGCATTTGATGCTCCGGTTATGATGAATACTGCAAAGAATGGATAAAACCATTTTAAATCTAAAACAATATTTCCAATTTCAAAAGTGCAAGCTGTCGGATTAGTTGTTACTAAAAATAGTGTAGGTAAAAGTGCAATTGCAATTTGTCTAAATAACTTTCCTCTTGGAGTTAAGCCATCGTTGCCTTTACCTTTAATTTTAATGTAATCATCTTGAAAACCTGCAAATGTATAGAAAACAAGAGTCATAATCGTAATAAGGGCGATAGTTGTCATTTTTTGTGCCAGTAATAATGTTATAACGGATGTCATAATTATCGCTACAATGATGAAAGCGCCGCCAGTCGTTGGCGTTCCTTGTTTTTTAGCATGAGTTTCCGGGGCTAATTCTTTGACATATTGTCCTATCATTTTCTTTTTTAGCATATCAATATACGGTACGCCAAAAAGCATACACAAAATCATTCCAAGCAAGAATGCTATTGTAATCATTATCATAACTTACATATCCCTCTTTTTACGTATTCTAAAATCTCTTCAAACTTCATCGCTCTGGATGCTTTTAAAAATATTGTATAACTATCATTCAAATTATCAAGAATGTAACGAGAAACTTCTTCATTTGATTCAAAATATTTCACGTTATTTCCTTTTGCTTCTAAGGCTTTTCCTATTTCTTTTGCAAGATTGCCAACTGTTAAATACTTAACACTTTTATTGAAATTCCCTAGATATTCTCCAACTTGTTGGTGATAAAGGATTTCATTTTCTCCAAGTTCTCCCATATTGCCAAGAATAACTACAGGTTTTTCATATAACTCAATAAATGTTTTAACTGATGCTTTCATTGATTCTGGGTTTGCATTGTAACTGTCGTTAATAAATTTCAAGCCGTTAATTTCTTCAACTTCCCATCTTTTTTCAATTGGATGGTAAGATAATAGTCCTTGTTTAATTTCTTCAACCGTCAACCCAACTTTCAAACCTAATTCAATTGCGGCTAAAGAGTTTTCAACGTTATAATCCCCCTCAACATTTAGTTTATATGTGTTTTCTTTGTATTGAAATTTTGTGTAAGCCTGTTTTCTTTCGAGAATTTGAACATCATCAATTGAGTAATATATTTTTTCTCCATTAAATTGGATATGCTTTTTTATTATTTCTTGATTTTTGGCAATAAATATTCCTGTAGGTTTTAAACCTGTTGCAATTTCACATTTTGCAATTGCAATATTGTCTAAACTTCCTAGTCTTCCGACATGTGCAGAACCTGAATTTGTAATAATTGCATAATCAGGTTTCAGATGCGTGGAAATTATTTCAATTTCTCCAAGTCCCCTCATTCCCATTTCTACAATTAATGCTTGTGTTGATTGTTCCATGCCTAAAACCGTTTGGCAAAATCCTATTTCATTGTTGTGGTTTGAAAAAGTTTTTTGTGTTTTGAATTTTTGGCTTAATACGGAATATACAATTTCTTTTGTTGTAGTTTTCCCTGAACTTCCAGTTATTGCAACTGTAATTGGGTTAATTTTTAGCCTATAGTATTTTGCGATGTCCAAGTATGCTTCAAGCGTATTTTCAACTTTTAAAACTAAATTTGCACCTTCAAAACAAGTGTCTTTAGTTGTAAAATATGCTTTTGCTCCTGTTTCTATCGCCTTATCAATAAAATTCTCTCCATCAAAAGATTCGCCTTTTAATGGCAGATAAATATCTCCGGCTTTGATGGTTCTTGTATCTGTGGAAATACTGAAAGTTTGGGCATTATCTTCTAAGCTATCTCTCAACACAACTGCCCCTGTTGCGTTTATTAATTCATCCCTCGTAAACATCATATCCTTATCATACTTCAAACAATTTGGCTGAACAACAACGTTAATAAATATTAAAACTACTTGACATCAATTTCTCTCTGGGTGATAATGTCTATACGTGATTACTCGGGTCAATCGTTTATAAAACCCCATTAGGGTTACGAAACCCACAATTGAAAGGACGAAAAGATGTACGCAATAGTCGAAACAGGCGGAAAACAATATCAAGTAGAAGAAGGACGCTACGTTGATGTTGAACTATTAGAAGGCGAAAAAGACGCAAAAATCGTTTTTGACAAAATCGTTATGTTAGTAAACGGTAAAAAGTCAAAAGTTGGTCAACCTTATGTAACTGGTGCTTCTGTAGAAGGCAAAATCATGTTGCATGACAAGGCTAAAAAAGTTATTGTTTACAAACAAAGACCTAAAAAAGGTTATAGAAAAAAACAAGGTCATAGACAAGGTTTTACAAGAGTTATGATTTCTAAAATCAGAACTTCTGCAAAAAAATCTGCAACAGAAGAAACAGCTGCTGAATAAGTAGCCTAATTCGTGTTATTAACAAATAGTAAAAAGGAGAAATAGAAAATGGCACACAAAAAAGGTATGGGATCTACCCGTAACGGCCGTGACTCCGAAGCTAAGCGTTTAGGCGTTAAAAAGTTCGGCGGAGAAGCTGTTAAAGCTGGTAACATCCTTGTTAGACAAAGAGGAACTAAAATCCATCCTGGTAACAATGTAGGTATCGGTTCAGATGATACATTATATGCATTGATTGATGGTACAGTTAAATTTGAACCACATAGACGTGATAGAAAACAAGTTAGTGTTTATTCTGCGTAAGTCAGTGTTCAAATAGACAATATTAAAAGAGCTAAAGTTTTACTTTAGCTCTTTTTTAATTTCCTTATGTTTTTCTTTATTTCCAACTTATTCTCATTTGTCTTTTTGTTTGTCTTATACTTCTGCTGTTTCAGCTCCGTAATCAGGGATAAGCGTAGCCCCTGTTAAATCTAAGTTTGAGCCATTATTAAGATAAACTTTTCCTTCTGGAATAGCCGCAAAATGGTTAACTACATTTGCAAGTCCGGGAATATTCCGTTCTATGGTTGTTCCGCTATAGTTTCCGGAATGTCCATAACCCATAATCCCAAGGTTCATTGCTTTACTTATTTTACCTAGATTAGTTAATGATTGTGTTCTTTTAATACCACCAACATTACCGTTAAATTCTACTCCGCTCATTTGTGTTCTCCATTATTTATTGCTCTCTATACTTTAATAAAGTATTTTGAAAAGTCATAATTTCAGAGAACGGTTTCTTTGTTACAAAAGTTAATATTTTAGTCAATTAGTTTATATAAACTTGGAGCTTCTTGGATACTAACGTTTGTTGTTGGAACCTTCAGAATTTTGGCTTTGACTGTTCGGTTTGCATATTCAATTGTAATAATGTCATTTTCTTTGATTTGTTTTGCAGGTTTTGCGGGATTACTGTTGATTAAAACTCTTCCCATATCAGAAACTTCGTTTGCTACTGTTCTGCGTTTAATTAGTCTTGAAACTTTTAAAAATTTATCTAATCTCATAATACCATTATATTATCACATATTTGGATTTTATGATATAATTTTACTCAAGGGAGATATTTTATGAGAAGGATTTATTCTTTAATTTTGGGATTATTTATTGTGTTATTAGGCTTTGCTCAAAGAGTAAGTGCTGAAAATATCAAATTTGTCCAAATTGCAGATTCTCATTTGTCTGCAGATTCTGAATATTCCCAAAAAGTTTTGAAAAGTGCGGTTGAAGATATAAATAATCAGCCGGATGTTTCATTTGTAATTTTTACTGGGGATAATATTAATAATCCTTCTGAATCTAACCTTAGAACATTTGTTCAAATTGCAAATAAATTAAAAGTTCCATATTATCTAGCATTAGGAAATCATGATGTTTATAAGTCTAAAGGGATGTCAAAACCGAGATATTTTGAAATTGTCCGAGAGGAAAGCATGTTTTTCCCACAAAGACGTCCAAATTATGAGTTCAAGAAAAATGGTTTTGTCTTTTTAATTGTGGATGGAGCTAAGGAGACAATTCCTGGCTCTGCTGGATATTATAGAGAAGATACTCTAAAATGGTTAGATGAAAAATTAACGAAAAATGAAAATAAACAAGTTGTAATTTTTCAACATTTTCCGGTTGTTTATCCTGACGGAGCAGATTCAATGTTGAAAACTCATAAAACATTTAGAGTTGAAGACTATAAAGATGTTTTAGCAAAGCATAATAATGTTCTTGCGATTATTACGGGACATTTCCATACAAATAGTGAAACAATGGAGAATGGTGTTTATCATATTTCTTCTCCATCTATATTGACGCTGCCTCAGTCTTACAAAATTATTGATATTGTTACAACAAAAGATTTTTCTCCAATTATTTATTCTCAGTTAAGAGAGTTCAAAGTTGAAGATTAGTTAGTGCGTAGGAGCTTTTTTATTCCTTTCCAAATGTTTTTCCGACATTTGATTATTCCTACGATGATTGCACCTCCTCCAATAATTTTTAATATTGTTGGAAATCCTCTTTTTTCATATTTTTTTGCACGCTTTTCCGATATGTATAGGTCATATTGCATTTCATCATAGCGTTTCTGTGCTTCAACTCCGGAATATACAGTAACTTTAGGCAATCTATCAGGAGGATTTAGTATTCCAACAGAAGTTTGCCCATAATGCATTGCTTTATTTGCAGGATTATCTACTTGAAGTTTATCTACCATATATTAATTAAAACAAATCATTTTTAAAAATTGCTAGAAAAAGAGTCTATTTTGTAAATAAATATTACTATTTCTTTTTTACAATGTTTATGTAGCTTGATTTTTAGATATGTTTAATATATAGTGAACACATAGCCGCAGACAATTAGTCCAAGGGTGCAAAATGGTAGAGGAAGTGGTTTACGCTTCAAAGTCCATAAGTACGCTAGGTTAAATGATAAAGTCAGCTAATCGAGGTTACACGAAAGTAAATAGCATTTATAGACTTATGTGTAAGATTTTGCGGTAAAACTAGAAAAGCAAAGTCTTTTTTAGTTTTATAGGTCGATAATCAATAACAACGATTGGAAAAGTTTCCTATCGTCGCAGAAATCAAAGGAGCTAAAAATGGCAACAAAAGCATTTAAATCAGAAAAAATAGATGCGATTAAATCAAAAATTGAAAAAGCTCAAGTTGCAGTTATCACTGAGTACAAAGGTTTGACCGTTGAAGAAATCACTAAATTAAGACGTGAAATTCAAAAAGACGGTGGCGACTATATGGTTACCAAAAACACTTTGGCTAAAATTGCTGTAAAAGGAACTGAATATGAAGCATTAGCTGAAAAATTAACAGGTCCTATCGCTTTAGCTTTCGGTTTTGAAGATCCTGTAAGCCCTGCGAAAGCTGTTACTAAATTTATCAAAGAAACTAAAAAAGGTGAAATCCTTGGTGCAGTTTTGGATGGTAAATTATTAACAGTTGAAGAAACCAAAGCATTGGCAGCTCTTCCTTCAAAAGAAGAACTTTATGCAAAAATGCTTGGTTCTATCAATTCACCAGCATCAGGTATCGCAAACTCTATCAACGCTGTTCTTTCTCAACTTACAAGAGCAATGGCAGCTGTCAGAGATCAAAAAGCTGCATAGTATTGCGGCAAACTTATTTAAGCCTTTGTGCTTAACAACGTATTAGAAAAACTCAAAAATAATATAAAGGAGAAAATCATGAGTGTAGAATCAATTTTAGAATCAATTGAAAAATTAACATTATTAGAAGCAGCTGAATTAGTTAAAGCTATGGAAGAAAAATTCGGCGTATCAGCAGCAGCTCCAGTTGCAGTAGCAGCAGCTCCAGCAGCAGCAGCTCCAGCAGATGATGCTGATGCAGAAGTTTCTGTAGTATTAGCTTCAGTTCCAGCTGATAAGAAAATCGCTGTATTGAAAGAAGTTAGAACTTTAACAGGTTTAGGATTGAAAGAAGCTAAAGATTTAGTTGAATCAGCTCCTAAAGCAGTTAAAGAAAACATCAAAAAAGATGAAGCTGAATCAATCAAGAAGACTCTTGAAGCAGCTGGTGCTGTTGTTGAAATCAAGTAGTTTGATTTTTAACAATTACAAGTTTAACGAGCGGTTACAAAGTAACCGCTCGTTTTATATTTATAATTTTTCAATTTTTATTCCCAGTTGTTTCGAGGTTGAAAATTTATGTCAAAGCCTAATGTGTCAGCAATTTCGATAACTTCTTTAAAAGAAATAGTTTCTCTGGCTAGTTTATGGGATAAGCTACTTGTAGAAATCTTTTTTCCTTTAGCAAGCATTCTTCTTGCGTACTCTTCATAAGTTACATCTCTCCAAGTGAAAAGCATTTTTATACGTTCTTTGATTTTATTTTGACTGCCCATAATAACCTCTATTTGAATTTTATCAATTAAATGTTAAATATTGACAATCAATGATATTAATGACAATATTATGACATATTCGTCATAAGAGGTTGTATGAGAAAATTATTAGGTTTTACACTTGCAGAGGTTTTAATTACTTTGGGAGTTATTGGTGTTGTTGCAGCAATGACAATTCCAAATTTAGTGTCAAGAATTCAAGAAAGGGTTTGGCTTTCGCAGTTTAATAAGGTAACTTCTTCTATACAAAATGCCTATAAACTTATTTATGATGAATATGGACCAACCAGTAATTGGGAATTGAATGATGTCGGGTATGATATGGCTTCAATAGATAAAGTTGTGTCCTTATTTTCTCCATATATTCCTCAAATGGCAAATGAAATACAGCAGAGTGATTATTGGAGGTACAGTATTCGTCAGTATGACCTTCAAGGGAAAAAATCCATTTTTGTTCATAAAAATCATTTTAAAGGTTATTATTTAATGGATGGTAGCTTTGTTTTTATAACTATAGTATCAACGGCTGTAGCTCCAGAAAGTGCTGCAAATGGACCTTTTGTTCAAATGACGATAGATATTAATGGTTTAAAAACAGGACCTAATGTTATGGGTAAGGATATTTTCCATTTAGGCAGGAATAAGCCTATTTTAACAGGTTATCCTTTATGGTGGGTTAATCGAGGTCATTGTTCCGTAAAAAATCCTTCTGGAGGTTGGACTTCAGGAGGTGCTTGTGCAAGTTGGGTTTTAAAGAATAGGAATATGGATTATCTTCATAGAGAAATTACGGAAGAAGAATGGCGACAAGTTAATCAGTGGAATGATAATTGATTTTCAAAATATAATATGATATTATGAGTGGGCGGTTAATTACCGCCCATTAATAATTTAAAATGAGGGCTTTATATATATGATAGATCCGACTCTTTTAATATGTGCGATTGCAATGATGGTTATTATGATTGCACGTGAGTTTTTGAAGAAAAAATATAATATAGATATGGATAAAATTTTTATTTCTAAAAATTCTATTCGTGTAGAAAAACCTCCAGTGATAAATAAAGGTACAGGTAAAAATTCATTAGTTTTATTGGATGCAGGAGCAAATAAGGCTACTGTTATGGCTACTTTGCGTCAAATTACAGGACTTGGATATGCAGATGCTAAAAAAGTTATTGAATTTATTCCTACAACTTTTATGACTTCTATTTCTGATAAAGAAGCTGATTTGACTAAAAAAGCATTAGAGTTTGTAGGAGCTAAAGTTGAAATAAAATAATAATATTTTTAATAATTTAAAAACCTCTTAAAATTGTCTAAGAGGTTTTTTAGTTGTATATAGTTTTTAGAATAATTAATCGATTGTTAGAACAAATCCACCTTTATCGGCATTTTTAAGAGATTCCCCTTCAATTTTTGCTCTTAGGTTTTTGATGTATTTGTAAACATAATCTCTTGGAAGTTCAAGTAGAGATGCTAAATCTTTTGCATAAACGATTTTATTTTTGTGAGCTGCAAAATAATCAAATACTTTTTGTTCTCTATCTGTTAAAGCCTTTTTAAATACAACTCTAACTTCATCTCTGACAATATCACCTGTTTTTTCTTCAGACATAACTGCTTTTGTAGCTTTAGCGATTTCTTTATGTGCTGGAGCCTTTTTAGCTGTTGGCTTTACTGTTTTATGAGTTACAGGTTTTGTTTCTTTAACTTCTGTTTTGTGAGTTATTTTAGTTGTTTTAGTTTCTTTTTTTACTTCTTGTTTTTCTTCAGTATCAAGTTTCAAATTTTTAGCAGAGAAAGGTGAAATATAAATTTCTTTTTCCTTTTCGTATACTCTATCTGCGATTGTACTAAGTCTTTCAGCTTTCGCATTCCATTCAGGTTCATTTGATACTACCGGTTTTCCGTGTAGCACAATGTCAATAAGGTCGTTAGTTTCTTTTTTTTCTTCGACTTTTTTCCCTAATCTAGCAGCGAACTCCTCTAATGTTATCTTTTCTAATGAGCTTCTCCATTGTTTTATCTCTTCTTTGCTCAAGTATTCAGACATTAATTATCTCCTTACTCAACTATTCCTAAATACATCCTTTATTACAACATTTAATTTATCATAAACCATGCCCCATGACTTAAAATGTTTCGCAACGTAAATTTTTATTTATTTTGTTAACATTTGAGCTGAAAGTATTGATTTTATTTGTTGTAGTGCTTAATCTAAAATTCCTGTATCAAGGATTTTTTGAACTTCATTTGACATAATTTCGTGGATTTCATTTATTGATTTTGTTCCATCAATACTGATAAATCCGTACTCTGATTTCATCTGGTTATATTGTTCAAGACATTTGTTTTGATAAATACCAAAACTCTTGTAAAAGTCTGTAGAAAAACCTACATCTCTGCCGCTTTCGTAAAAATCTAAGCCTGTTGTTCCAATAATTCTTTTTAATAATGTATCTACCGGCATATCAAGATAGAATACCAAATCCGGTTCAGGAGCATAGTCATAGAGGTTTTTGACCCAATCAATATTTTGACCTCTTACAACATCTCTGGCTAGTGCGGTGTAGTAATATCTATCAAGTAGTACTACAAAACCAGATTTTAATGCAGGTATAATTTGGTTTTCCAATCTGTCTGCAAAATCAGCAGCATATAAAAGGCTATATGTTGTCGCATTTAGTAAATTTCTTTCTTTGGCATCATCAATAACGTTTGCAATAAGTCGTGATGTTTTCCATTCTGATACCATTACTCCATAGCATTGGTCTTGTAGTGATTTTTTGAGCAGTTGAAGTTGTGTGGATTTCCCCGAACCATCAGTTCCTTCAATAACAACCAAAAGCCCATTGTATTTGTGTTTTCTTTTGAATTGCTCCATTAAACTTCAACTCCTTTATTTTGTAGAATTGTTTTTAACATTTTTCGAATTTCTACTTGTTTTTTGTGAATTGTATCATTCGCATCAAGTTTAACAATTCCAAATTCATCAAGCATTTTTTTATACTCTTCAATTACTCTAGATTGAAAAATTACATAACTTTCGTATGGATCATTACTTATTTTCAAATCCATTCCGGCTTCGTAGAATTTTGGTGCTCGGTTTGAACAAATTCTTTCGAGAGAGGTTTTAGGGTCTATATCAAAATATACTGCTAAATCCGGTTTTATTGCAAAATCATAGACTCCTCTAACCCAATTAGGGTCAACACCCCTTGCAACATCTCTTGCAAATGCGGTATAAGCATATCTATCAGCAAGAACGATAAATCCGGCTTTTAGGGCAGGTGCAATGACTTGTTTTAGCCTATCTGCAAAATCTACTGCGTGAAGTAAGCTGAATGTTCTTGGTGATAACATATTCTTCTTTTTTGCTAGTTTGGTTGTTTGCGAAATTAGTTCAGATGAATTCCATTCTGTATAAATTACATCTTTCCCAATATCTTTTAGCCAATCTCTCAATAAAGCTAATTGTGTTGATTTCCCTGAACCATCGATTCCTTCAACACAAACAAGAGTTCCGTCGTAGTGGTGTTTTTCTGTTAGTTTAGACAATATTTAACCCTCTTTCTTTTCTAATTGTCTAGTGCTGATTTTTCCAAATTTTGCAGAAAGATTGTCGATAAAGTGAATTAAATATAATTCCGGCTCTAAATCTTTTTGGTCTAAGTCAATAATTGCACCCCATTCAGCTCTTCCGTGGTGAGCTGCAATCATTTTTGCGATTTTTTTGAAGCCGGCATTCATACAAATACAAAAACCGTATTGAGAGTGGGAAATCCATTCTTCTCTAAAACCTTGAGCATAATCAATTAAGCCGGTTTCTGTGTCAATTGTATATTCAAAGATTTTTCCGAAATCGTGCAATAAGCAGGCTGCATAGATTTCATCTTCATTTGCTTTATACGTAAATTTGCTCATATTTAGTTCTGCAAATTCTGCACATTCAACAGTGTGAACAAGTAGTCCTCCAATGTAGTTGTGGTGCATAAGTTTTGCTGCTGGCATAATTTTAAAAACCTCTGCATTTTTTTCAAATAATCCAGCAACAAAATTGTGCAATTTTTCATCTTTTATTCTTGAAATATAGGATTGTAATTTTGTCCAATATTGTTCTATTTCATTTTTATCCAATCCGAGTTTTGCTTCCTTAATTAATTCTAGGGCTGAAATTAAACAGTTGTTAAATTTTTCATTGAAACTTGCGGATACAATTCTCACTAAATTTCCGGTTCTGAAAATTTTACTGTCAAATCGGTTAAGTGTTTCTTCCCACAAAATGCAATTCAAAATAGAATTATCTACAGTATTTTTTAGCTGTAGTTTTCCCATTTTGGTACCCGCTTTTGTATCTCCGATTGAAAATATAACAACTTCGTATGTATCTTCTGTATTGAACATTTGTTATTCCTTTATATTTATTTCAAGTTTTGTAATGTCTTAGTTTTTATTTCTATCAATGATTTTGTCATCGTTACCCCAAACAAAAGAAGAACGAATTTCTTCTCCAACTTTTTCGATTGGGTGTTCAGCATTTTCTTTTCTCAATTTGTTAAAGTTTGTGCAACCAGAGTGCATTTCATTTGTAAATTCATCTGCAAATTTTCCAGATTGAATATCTTTTAAGATTTCTCTCATTGCATTTTTAGATGCTTCTCCGATAACTTTAGGTCCTCTAGTCATATCTCCGTATTCAGCCGTATTTGAAATTGAGTATCTCATATCTGCTAACCCACCTTGGTTAACTAGGTCAATAATTAATTTCATTTCGTGAAGAACTTCAAAATATGCCATATATGGAGAATATCCGGCTTCTGTCAAAACTTCAAAACCCGCTTTCATTAAAGCAGAAACTCCACCACAGATTACGGCTTGTTCTCCAAATAAATCTGTTTCGGTTTCTTCTTTGAATGATGTTTCGATAATACCGGCAGCAGAAGCGTAAGAGAGAGAAACTTCTTTAGAATCTCCTGTTGGGTCTTGGTAAATTGCAATCAATGACGGAACGCCTTTACCTTCAACGTATTGACTTCTTACTGTGTGTCCTGGACCTTTTGGAGCAACCATAATTACATTAATATCTTTAGGTGCAACAATTTTTTTATAGTGAATATTAAATCCATGAGAAAACATTAAATATTGCCCAGCTCTCATATTTGGCTTAATTTGTTTTTCATAAACTTCGGCTTGCAATTCATCCGGAATTAGAATTTGAACAATGTCAGCATATTTTACGGCGTCTTCAATTGTCATTGTTTTAAATCCGTATTTTTTTGCTTTTTCGTCAGATTTCCTGCCTAATCTAAGACCTAATACAACATCGCAACCTGAATCTTTAAGATTCATTGATTGCCCATAGCCTTGAGAACCAAATCCGATTACTGCAATTTTTTTAGACTTAATTAGTTCTTGATTAATATCTTTATCAAGATAAATTTTTAGATTATCCATATCCACCTCGATTTCTTTTTCTATCCAATTATGGTATCACGAAGAGGATTTTAATGCTAGTTGTCGGAGATTAATTAGTAGTGATTTGATTTTCACCTAATATAAACACTTTCCAGTCTGATGCCTCTTCTTTTACTGGTTTATAGTAATCCTTTACTAAAATTTGTTGAGTCTGAATTGGTGTATAATTTTGAGATTTTAAGTAATCTCCTAATTTGTCTGCATTTTTTATATATTTTTTTTGTTTGATTAACGGATAGAATGCACGTTTTTTCCTTGCAATTTCGCAGAGCATAACATTTATAATTTCAGAATATTCAAAATCATAACCGCTATTTGTTGTAATATCTAAGATATAGTTCAGATTATCACTTGTTGTAATTGAAAAATATCCAAGAATTTTTTCGCATTCTTCAATCAAATATCTTGTCTTGTAATAGTCCATAAACCCTTCAAATATAGGTGTTTGAAATTCTTGAGGGGTTCTAATAAGTGAAGGTTTATAGATATTTAAAACTTCATCGTTGTACATTTGTGCAATTTGTTTTGCATCAGAATTTTGAGCGTATCTCCAATGAAGATGTGGCTTTTGCGGAGTTGGTTTTTCAATTTTCCATAATGTTTCAGAGGCACATTGTCTGAATCCGCATCCATTAATAAAAAGATTAAATAATTCGTCGTGGCATTCATCGATTGTTACGGTGAATGATGTTGCTCCTTTTTCTCCAAATTTTTCTATAACAAAACGCACAAGACCTTTGCCAATTTCGTACATATTATCTTTAAAAATTAGTCTT
>CALAWF010000139.1 GCA_937894665.1 uncultured bacterium
TTTTTTGAAATTTCTTGTACTAATTCTTCTTTGTTCATAATAAAACTCCTTCTTATTTGTGTACAAAATTTATTATATAGAAAATTCTCTTCAATGCAAGTATTTTAACGAATTTTAACACTTTTTAACTCAAAAAACCTCCCAACAGAGGAGATTAGTTTCAAATTGTATCAATATATTTATAATTACAGACCAATTTTATCTTTTTTGTTAAAATATTAATGTACGATTATGTATTTAGAAGAATAGTGGAAACGTAGATTAGAGATTATGAAAGAACGAATACTTTTATTTGTTATTGTTTTGGGGCTTACAGCATTTATTTATATTTTCCAAAGCTACACAGAATGGGGCTTGGCTCTTTTGGTTATACTTATGTCTATTTATGCAATTTTTACAACTATTGCATACAAAATTAAACAAAGAATTGATCTTAAAAAGCCACCTGTTAAAGATAATAACTACAAACCGTTTGTAAGTATTATGATTCCGGCACACAATGAAGAAACAGTAATTGCTCACACTATTGAAACTGTTTTAAAACTTGATTATCCAAACTTTGAAATAATTGCAATTGATGACAGAAGTACAGATAATACGGCTTCTGTAATTAAAGATATTGAAAGACAATACCCTGAAAAGGTTAAAGCCTTCATTAGACCAAAGGACGCTTTCCCAGGGAAGTCTGCAGTTCTTAACGATGCTCTTGAAATTGCAAAAGGTGAAGCTATCTTGGTTTTTGACGCAGATGCTACTATGGAACCGGATTTTCTAACCAACCTTGTTTACGAACTTGAGCCAAAAGATGTTGGAGCAGTTCAAGCAAGAAAAATTATCAGAAACAAAGACATGAACCTTCTTACCCGTTGCCAAAACAATGAAATGACAATGGATACATATTTCCAAGTAAGTAGAGATGCCGTAAAAGGAGCAGTAGAACTTCGAGGAAACGGTGAACTTATAAAAAGAGCAGCGATTGAAGACATTGGAGGGTGGAACAACTACACGATTACTGATGACCTTGACATGTCAACAAGATTGCACATAAAAGGTTGGGACGTAAGATTTTGCCCTAATACCGCTGTTTATGAAGAAGGAATTATGTATCTTTTCCCTCTATACAGACAAAGAAGAAGATGGCTTGAAGGTACTATTCGCAGATATTTAGAATATTTGGGAGATATTTTAACATCAAAGAAAATGTCTTTACGTGCAAGACTTGATACAATTGCTTACATTTCAGAATTTATCATGCCGGCATGGTTTATCATTGAAATTGGAATATTGCTTGTTAAAGTTTTTGTAAAAGATGCACCTCCGCATATCTTGCTTTCATCTGTAATTATGGGAGCAATTATCGGACTTGGCTTTGTTATGGCATGTCGATACAGTTTAAGAAGATATGATAACTTACCAAGAAAAGTTGCACTAAGACAATCAATCGAAACTTCAATATATTTATTACTTATATGGTTCCCTCTTGTTCTATTCATTGGGTTTAAAATCTTATTTATGAAAAAAGATATGAACTGGGGAAAAACAGCTCATGGATTGATTCAACATGAACACGCAATCCAAAAAGCAAAAGAAAAAATTAGACAAGCTAAAGAAGAATTAAAAAAATTATTAAAGAAATAGGAGAATATAAAATGGAAACATTAACAATCGAAAACGTAAAAGATAAAATCAGAGCAGTACCTGATTTCCCTAAAAAAGGAATTATCTTTAGAGATATTACAACAGGTTTAAAAGATGCTCAAACCTTACAAGTTATGGTTGATTATCTATGCGACCAATACAAAGATTGCAAAATTGATTACATTGCAGGAATTGAAAGCCGTGGGTTTATATTTGGAATGCCAATGGCTTACAAAATGAACTGCGGTTTCATTCCAGTCAGAAAACCAAACAAACTTCCGGCAGAAACAATTAAAGAAAGTTATGATTTGGAATATGGCTCAGATTCTATTGAAATCCACGCAGATGCTATTGAACCTGGAGCAAACGTTCTTGTAGTTGATGATTTATTAGCTACAGGCGGAACTGCAAAAGCAGCTTGCAACTTGGTTAGAAAAGCCGGAGGAGAATTAGTTGGTGCTGCATTCTTAATCGAACTTGCCGGACTTAACGGAAGAGATAAATTGACAGATTGCGGAAAAGTAGTTTCTATGTTACAATATTAGTAAAGGATTCAGGAGATACAATATGAAAAAATTTGCGATTATTATGGCATTATTGCTATTCCAAACACAATTAACCGTTGGAGCTACAACAACTTATGCTAATTATAATAAGAAACCAGCTCAAAAAACTCAAGTGAAAAAGGTTAACACTCAAAAAGTTCAACCAGCAAAGGAAAGCGATTATTTACTAAAATACAATATCGATGATCTTGAAGCTGCACCTTGGTTAAACGGTGGAAAAAGAAAAATTTAGAAAATATATTCAAAAAAAATAACTGGAACAAATTGTTCCAGTTATTTTTTTTGCTTTTTATCAAGTGCTTATTTCAAATAGAAACTAGCATTTACATTTGAATAAATTCTGATTGTTCCTGCCTCAATATTTGTTGCAGATCCCTCTGCACCAGCATCCATTGGAGCTGCTTTAGCCATCATTAAGGAATTTCTATAAACAGAAACTCTTGAATTATTTAAAGAACAAGAGGTATCAATATTTTTAATTCCTGCAACAGATGAACCTGCAGCTGCTGCAACAATATCCGCTCTTTTTCTAACTTGTTTAGTTGCATTAGCCAAAAGGTCTGCACATTGAGCATCTTTTTCAGACAAACTGAAATTCAAGCTATCTACATTTGTTGCTCCTAAAGATAATGACTTATCAATAATTTCAGCTATTTTGTCAATTGATTTTGTATGAACGATTATACTATTAGAAACTTCATATTTATCTAAGATTCTTTTGTTATTGTTATAAACATAACTTGGAGAAGCTAAATAATTTGAAGTCTTGATATAATCACCATTAGCAGATGTTATTTGACTTTTTAAATAAGCATAAACTTTATCTGTAATTTCTTTATTTTTTCTTACAGCTTCTTGCATAGTCTTTTTATCATCAGTTCTTACGGCAATAGAAACTTCTACGGTATCAGGTGCAACTTCTTTTTCAGCGTTATAAGAAACAGAAACATAGCCTTTATTTGTCGCAATTTCATTTACTGCTCCTGCTGGTAATGTAAACACTGGAGCGGATAAAATAACGGCACTAAGTAATGTCGCAGAAATAAGTTTTTTCATAAATCCTCCTTTAAGTAAACTCTATTTTACGTTAGAAATAGTTTCATCTTCTTTTTCACTTTTAGTTTCTTTATTTAGCGAAATTGGAGCTGAAACATGAGTTAAATCTTTTTCAGAATCGATATTATTTTTTTC